>JAUZEX010000439.1 GCA_030838815.1 Actinomycetota bacterium | reverse complement strand
CACTGGAAGCACCTGTACGACGAGGTCGTCACCAGCGGGCTGTGTACCGGCTGCGCCGGGTGCGTGGTGGCCTGCCCCCACGACGTCCTCGGTTACACGGACACCGGAGGCGTGTACAAGCCGTTCCACCTCGAGGAGGAGGAGGGCCCGGGCGGCTGCGGTCACGGTGACCGGGGCTGCACCTCGTGCACCAGGGCCTGCCCGCGTTTCCGGGCCTGGGAGCCGGAGGTCGACCAGTTCCTGTTCGGGCGGCCCCGGTCGGCCATCGAGGTGGAGGGCATCACCAAGGACGTCATCCTGACCCGGGCCTCCGACGACAAGGTCCACGAGCTGGGCCAGGACGGCGGCCTCGTCTCGGCCATCCTGATCTGGGCCATGGATCACGGCTACATCGACGCCGCCCTCGTCTCGTACCTGGAGGGCGACGGCACCACCTGGAAGGCGATCCCCGGCGTGGCCCGGTCGAAGGAGGACATCCTGGCCGCGGCGGGTAGCCGCTACACCTACTCGGCCAACACCATGGCCTACGCCCAAGCCGTCGAGACGGGAGCGGAGAAGATCGCCCTGGTCGGCATGAGCTGCCAGTCGTCGGTGCCTCCGGTGATGACCGTCCGCAAGGCCGGGAAGGTGGCCCGCCGGTTCGCCCTCAACATCGGGCTGCTGTGCTCCAAGACCTTCGACGATGCCATTTTCGAGGAGCTGTTCGAAGCCAAGTACGGCCTCCCGAAGGCCGAGATCAAGAAGATGAACATCAAGGGCGTCTTCCAGATCTGGATGAAGAACGGCGACTACCACGAGGTGCCGCTCAAGGAGTGCCACCAGTGGACCCGGGAGGGGTGCAAGATGTGCCCCGACTTCGCCGCCGAGCACGCCGACATCTCCACCGGCGGCATCGGGAAGTTCAACGACTGGACGCTCACGGTCATCCGCACCGATATCGGGCGGGAGATCATCATGAAGATGTTGGAGGACGGCTCCATCGAGGGCCGCCCCGGTGACGACGACCCGGGCGCCATCGCCCTCATGCGCAAGCTGTCGATCAAGAGCCGCAAGCGCTGGCCCGACTTCGCCCTCCCGGAGCCCAAGCTCATCGAGGCTTGAGCCCGGAGACACCGTTGAGCGAGATGCGGAAGACGTCGCGCCCGCCGGCCACCGGCACGACCGCTTCGTAGTAGTCCATCCCGTCGAGGTCGTCGGACAGCATCACGTCCCGGAACACCGCCGTGGCCACCACCTGCCGGCCCCAGGGGTCGGCCTCCGTGACGTCGAGGCGGACGTCGATCCGGGGGCTGGTGCCGGGCAGCTGGATGGGCCCGACGCTCGGCCCGCCGTCACCCCAGCTCTGGGTGAAGGGCGCATCCCGCCTGTAGCCGATCTCGCCCAGCGGGACGAACCCGTCGCCGCCGCCATCGGGGTCGACGGAGATCTTGAACCGGTTCTCGTCGGCCGTCCACCGGTCATGGTCTCCGCTGATGGCGGCGTATTCCAACCGGATGGTGGCGGGGCCCAGGAGGTTGGCCGCCCCGCCCACCGGCGGGTCGGTCGGGCGCCGGCCGAGGGCCTCGACGATCAGGGCCAGGGCCTGGGGATCGGCCGGGAGGGCGCCGTGGTGGGCGGGCACGAGGTAGTGCTCGTCCCCGGACAGGAACGGAGATTCCGACGGTACGAGCCCGTCGTGGCCGTGAGCCACCCCGTCGCCGTCGTAGTCGTGGCGGGGGACCCCCAGCCACGGAGGCGCGCCGCCGATGGCGACGTAGCGCTCGCCGGGCGGCTCGGATGTGCCCATCGTGCGGAGGAAGGGCGAGCCGGGGCGCATGTCGCCGCCGGTGGCGTTCCACCGGCCGAAGCCTCCGATGGTGCCCGGCACCCAGGCCTCGAACGTGCCGTGGTTGGGGGTGCCGAGCATGACCAGCGTGCCCACCCGGCCGGCCCAGCCTGGCTCGACCTCGCCACCCGGGTGTTCGATCAGCCACCGGGCGATCAGCCCGCCCATGGAGTACCCGACGACGTCGATCGGAGCGTTGGCCGGGTAGCCCGCCCGGGCCAGCGCCGCCTCCACGGCCGGCTGCACGACCCGGGCGGCAACATCGGGGATGTGCTGCCCGTCGGCCGTGGGGGCGTAGGCCAGGGCCTGGGCGCCGGGCCGGGCCGGATCGAAGTCGAGCACCGTCATCCCGGCCGCCTCCAGCGCCGGGATCATCCGGTCGAAGGAGGACGCATCGCCGTGCCAGCCGGGGATCAGCACGACCGGCGGCGAGGGCGCAGCCCGGGCTGGCACGCCCGGAACCACGAACAGCGTGGCCAACGAGACCAGCACCGCTCCCACAGCCCGCCCGACCTGTCGCATCCCCGCACCTCCCAGCCAAGGCCGGGTGTGACGCTACCGGGTCAGACGCTCACGGTGCGTCGGATTTTCCGGGCCCGATGCCGCGTGCCCCGGCCCAGTCGAGAAGGCGGCGCTCGGCCTCCTCCTCGGTCATCGGGCCCTCGTCGATGCGGGCGTCGAGCAGCATCGTGAGGGCGTCGCCGACGACACGGCCCGGGGGGACGCCGAGCAGTTCCATCACCCGGTGGCCGTCGAGAGCGGGCCGGATCGAGGCCAGCTCCTCCCGCTCGGCCAGATCGGCGATGCGGGCCTCGAGGTCGTCCATGCGCCGACCCAGCGCCCTCGCCTTGGCCTGGTTGCGGGTGGTGCAGTCGCAGCGCACCAGGTGGTTGAGGTCGTCGAGGAGGGGGCCGGCGTCGCGCACGTAGCGGCGGATGGCTTTGTCCGTCCAACCCATCTTGTAGGTGTGGAACCGCAGGTGGAGCAGTACGAGCTCCGTCACCGCCTCGATCGTGTCCTTGGGGAAGCGCAGGGCCCGGAGGCGCTCCTCGGCCATGCGGGCGCCGACGACGTCGTGGAGGTGGAAACTGACGCCCTCGGGCCCGAACGACCGCGTCTTCGGCTTGCCGACATCGTGGAGCAGAGCCGCGAGGCGCACCACCAGTTCCGGACGTGTCTTGGCCACCACGGCGATCGTGTGGGCCAGCACGTCCTTGTGGTGGTGGATCGGGTCCTGCTCCAGGGCCAGGCCGGGCAGCTCGGGGAGGAACTCGTCGGCGAGGCCCGTCCGGACCAGGAACCACAGCCCCGGCGACGGGTCATCGACGACCAATAGCTTGGACAGCTCGTCACGGATCCGCTCCGCGCTCACCACCTCGAGGCGGCCGGCCAGGTCGGTGGCCGCCGTCACGAGCGCCGGGTCGGGCTCCAGGCCGAGGGCGGCCATGAAGCGGGCCGCCCGCATCATCCGCAGCGGGTCGTCGAGGAAGGACACCTCGGGATCGAGCGGCGTCCGCAGCCGCTTGTGGACGAGCAGATCGTCGAGGCCCCCGTAGGGGTCGGCCAGCGCCGGCTCGGGGAGCGAGATGGCCATGGCGTTGACGGTGAAGTCGCGTCGCGAGAGGTCCGTCTCCAGCGAATCGGAGAACGTCACCGACGGCTTGCGGCTGTCCGGCCGGTAGACCTCGGCCCGGAAGGTGGTGACTTCGACTCGGAACGGCTTCTCCGGCGAGAACGGCGGCGTCACCAGGGCGCCGCCGATGGTGCCGTAGGCCTGACCCTGGAGCCAGACGTGGTCGGCCCAGGCTCGCACGAGCTCCAGCACGGCGTCGGGCCGGGCGTCGGTGGTGAGGTCGTAGTCGGCGTCGGGATTCGTGATGCCGAGCAGGGCGTCGCGCACCGAGCCGCCGACGAGGTGGAGGCTGTGCCCGGCGGCGGCGAACCGACGTGCCAGATCCTGAAGGGGCGACTCCGGCGCCAGGAGCGGGCGCAGCCTCTCGGGAACGGCGGTCATCACCCCATTGTGGCCGAGCGCGGGCACTGGTCTTCCATCAATATGTCCTGGAACAAGTTCTGCCAATAAGTTTTGGTGGTGAGGGCAACCCCACCTCGAAGAGGCCGGGTGGCGGGATGTTGCCGAAGGCCGCAGATCCGTATCGTGATGGACGTGCCTCCTACGGGAAACCTCCGTAGGGAGCCGCAACCGCCTCAGATCGGAATCGCCGTTTCGACCCACCCCAGCGGGTCGGAGCGGGAGGGCCGGAGGCGGTTGCGGCGCGTCCGGCGTCAGGCCGCCGACGTCCCGACCGGCAGGCCGGCCTGCTGGAGGGCGATCCGGAGGTCGTGAGGGTGGCTGGCGGCGGCCAGGGCGTCCCGCAGGCCGATGAGCCCGTTCTTGTACAGGGCGAAGAGGCTCTGGTCGAAGGTCTGCATCCCGTAGTACTCGCCCTCGGCGATGATCTGCTCCAGCTCGTGGGTCTCGTCGGGAGAGACGATCTTGTCGAAGGCCCGGCCGGTGGCCACCAGCACCTCGACGGCCGGGATCCGGCCTTTCCCGTCGACCCGCTCCAGGAGCCGCTGGCTCACGATGCCCCGCAGCGAGCCGGCCAGCGACAGGCGGGCCTGGTGCTGCTGGTGGGGCGGGAAGAAGTCGACGATCCGGTTGACGGTCTCGGTGGCGTTGACGGTGTGCAGCGTCGAGAAGACGAGGTGTCCGGTGTTGGCCGCCGACAGGGCGGCCCCAACGGTCTCCGGGTCGCGCATCTCGCCGATGAAGATGACGTCCGGGTCCTGGCGGAGCACCCGCTTGAGGGCGCTGGCGTAGTTCTCGGTGTCGGTGCCGATCTCCCGCTGGTTGACCAGTGACCGCTTGTCGGAGTGGAGGACCTCGATCGGGTCCTCGATGGTGACGATGTGCCGGGCCTGCGACTCGTTGATCGAGTCGATCATGGCCGCGATCGTCGTGGTCTTGCCCGATCCGGTCGGCCCGGTGACGAGCACGAGGCCCCGGGGCTCCTCGGTGAGGCGCCGTACGGCGGGCGGGAGACCGAGGGCGTCGAAGGACGGCGTGCCGGGGAGCACCCGGCGCAGGACCAGGGCCACCGTGTTGCGCTGGCGGAAGACGTTGACGCGGAACCGACCGGCGCCGCCCGCTTCGCCCGACCCGTAGGCGAAGTCGGCCTCGCCGTGGCGGGTGAACTCGTCGGCCCGGTCCGGCGGCAACACCGCGTAGGCCAGCCGCTCGGTGTCGGCGGGGCCGAGGGTGTCGAAGGGTGTCTCGGTGAGGTGCCCGTCGATGCGGATGAAGGGGCGGCTTCCGGCCTTCAGGTGAAGGTCAGAGGCCCGTTGTTCCACGACGTAGCGGAGCACCTCGGACAGCTCGAGCACGTGACTTCCTTACGACGGTTGCCGGTCTGCTCGAAAGATCGGCACGCCGACGGCCGGGCTTGGGCCGCGAATCGACGGCTCCCCCCGTTCTGACCGTTAGGCGGTTGTTGTGTCCCGGAGTTGCTCCTGCTGCCGCCGGGCGGCCTCGACGACGTGGGCTCCCGGCCCGCCCGACGTGGCCTCCTCTGGCCGGTAGGGGGCGTCGAGCAGGGCGGCCAGGCTCGCCCCCACCGAAGTGGTCAGGGCGTCGAGGTCGTAGCCGCCCTCCAGGAACAGGATGAGCCGCCCGGGGCCGGGGGCGAAGGCGGCCACCCGGCGGGCGATGTCGGCGAAGTCGCCGGCCGACAGCCCCAGATCGGTGAGCGGGTCGGCCCGGTGGGCGTCGTAGCCGGCCGACACCAGTACCCAGGTGGGGGCGAACGCCTCCACCGCCGGGGCCACGACCTCGTCCAGGGCCCGGAGGTAGACGTCGCCGGTGGTGCCAGCGGGGAAGGGCAGGTTCAGGGTCGCGCCCCGGGCCCCGGGCCCGCCGACGTCGTCGAGGGCGCCCGTCCCCGGATAAAAGGAGCCGTATTGATGCGTCGACACGTACAGCACCCGGGGGTCGTCCCAGAAGATCGCCTCGGTGCCATTGCCGTGATGGGCGTCCCAGTCGAGGATGAGGACCCGCTCCCCCTGTTCGGCCAGGTTGGCCGCCACCACCGCGATGTTGTTGATGAGACAGAATCCCATCGGGCGGGCGGCCAGGGCGTGGTGGCCGGGCGGGCGGACGGCCAGGAAGGCGGCGTCGCCCTCGCCCCGCCGGAGCGCCTCGACAGCCACCAGCCCGGCGCCAGCGGCCAGCTTCCCGGCCCGCCACGAGCCGGCCGACGCCCGGGTGTCGCCGTCGATGTCGCCACCGCCGGCGGTGCAGAACCGCTCCAGGGCCTCGAGGTAGTCGAGGGGATGGACCAGGCTGAGCTCGGCTGCGGTGGCCTCCCGGAGCTCCAGCAGCCGCACGGCGTCGGCCAGGCCAGCCACCTCCGGGCCGAGGACAACCGCCTCCAGCCGCCGGGCCCGCTCGGGATGCCCCGGGCCGGTGTCGTGGAGGGCGAAAGCGGGGTCGGTGGCAACGAGCAGCATCCCCCCACGCTAGGCCCATCGCCGCCGCCCCAGAACCGGCGACGCGGCCCGTCACCGCTGGTCAGCCCCCTCCGTGCACCAGGTTGGCGGAAGGAGCCAGGTACGCTCTGCCGTCATGACGGGGGCAACGTCGCGCGGAGTGGCGGGGCCCGAGCGCCGACCCGACGCCGAGTCGAAAGGGTCGCCGGTCGCGGCTCGGTCATCGGGGAGCTGCGAGCCCGAGACGATCGAGCAGCGCGGGGAACGGGCTCGGCTCGCCAGCTGGCGGGCCGA
>JAUZEX010000539.1 GCA_030838815.1 Actinomycetota bacterium | reverse complement strand
ACCAGCCGCTCGCCGGTGGGCACGTCGACGCTGAGGTTGTGGGCGAGCGCGAGCGGCGCGGCCTCGCCGGCGGCCTCGCGCACGACCCAGCCCGCGTCGAGCGGCTCGCGCCGGGCGACTCTGCCCGCGTCGGCGCGTGCGAGCAGCAGCAGGTCCGCGACGAGCCGGCGCATGCGGCGCGACGAGCGCAGCGCGGCGCCGGCGATCTCGGCGTCCTCTCCCTGCAGCTCGGCCTCGAGCAGCTCGAGGTTCGCGAGGATGCTCGTGAGCGGGGTGCGCAGCTCGTGGGAGGCGTCGGCCACGAACTGGCGCAGCCGTTCCTCGGTGACGGCCCGCTCGTCGAAGGCCCCCTCGATCTGCTCCAGCATGGCGTTGAGGGCCGCGCCGAGCTGGCCGGCCTCGGTGCGCTCGTCGGCGTGTTCGACCCGCTGCGAGAGGTCGCCGGCGGCGATGGCCCCGGCGGTCTCGGCCATGTGGGCCAACGGCCGCACGCCGAGCCGGAGGACCCACAGCGCCATGGCCGCCAGGGCGGCCAGCACGAGCCCGGTGGCCACGGCCTCCACCGCCAGCATCCGGCCGAGGGTGGCGTCCATGTCGTTGAGGCGGGCGCCGAAGATGAGCGTGCCGTCCTCGCCGCCGGTCCGCTTGACCACGACGACGCGCCACTTCCCGCCGCCGGTGCTCGACGGCACCGTGAAGGGGCGGAGTTCGTCGGGGGACGGGCTCAGGTGCCCGGCCAGGGTGGTGGCCGACAGCTTCGGCTCCGACTCGTCGTTCTCCTGCAGGCCGGGCCCGAGGCGCGACACGGTGCCGTCGGCGGCGACCAGGCCGATGTAGTACTCGGTGTAGATCCGCTGCTCCGTCGTCGGAGTCGAACCGCCAGCCGTCGTGGGGGCGGTCGCCGTGGTGGCCGTCGTCGTGGGGGCCGTCGCCGTGGTGGCCGTCGTCGTGTTCGTGGTGCCCCCGAGCCGGCCGGAGCCGAACCCACCCCGGAACCGGCCGTGGACCAGCGGGTCGGAGGCCTGGACGACCTGCTGGTCGACCCGGCCGAGGATGAAGGAGCGGAACGTCGAGGCCAGCACGACGTCGGTGGCGAGGAGGACCGCCGCCACCACCAGGCAGCCGAGCAGCACCCTCCTCCGGAGCGACACCGGCGTCAGCTCGAACGGAGGGAGTAACCAACTCCCCGCACCGTGTGGATCAGCGGGGGGTCGAGCCGGTCGACCTTCTTGCGGAGGTAGCTGATGTAGGTGTCGACGACGCTGGTGTTGCCGCCGAAGTCGTACTCCCACACGTGGTCGAGGATCTGGGCCCGGGACAGCACCCGCCCGGCGTTGCCGAGCAGAAACCGCAGCAGCTTGTACTCGGTCGGCGACAGGTCGATCGCCTCCCCGCCCCGGCGGACGGTGTGGGCGTCGTCGTCCATCTCCAGGTCGGCGAACGTCACCTGCGAGGTGCGGGTCGGCCGGCCGTGGCGGCGGAGGATGGCGTGGATACGGGCCACGACCTCCTCCAGGCTGAAGGGCTTGGCCACGTAGTCGTCGCCGCCCAGCGTCAGGCCCCGGACCCGGTCCTCGGTGGCGTCCCGGGCGGTCAGGAACAGGACCGGCACCCGCTCGCCGTCCTGGCGCATGCGCCGGCAGACCTCGAACCCGTCGAGGTCGGGCAGCATCACGTCGAGCAGCACGAGGTCCGGTTCGAAGGACCGGACCGCTTCGAGACCCTCGCGCCCCGTGGCGGCGGTGGTGACGTCGAAGCCGAAGTGGCGCAGGGCCGAGCCGAGCAGGAAGGTGATGTTCTCCTCGTCGTCCACGACGAGGACCCGGGTCGACCGATCGGTGGCTGTGCTCATGGACTTCAGGTTCGGCTCCTAGTCTGTGAGTCGTCTGTGAGTCACATCGGAGTTCACTCCAAACTCGAGCCGGACGGGCGTCAGGGTTCGAAGCGGTACCCCATCCCGGGTTCGGTGATGAAGTGGCGGGGCTGGCTCGGGACCCGCTCCAGCTTGCGGCGGATCTGGGCCATGTAGAGCCGCAGGTAGTTGGTCTCGCTCTCGTAGGTGGGGCCCCACACCTCCTGCAGCAGCTGGCGCTGGCTGACGAGCTTGCCGGGGTGACGGACCAGCATCTCCACGAGATGCCACTCGGTCGGGGTCAGGTGGACGGGCTCCCCGTCCCGCACCACCCGCTTCAGGCTCAGATCGACGGTGAAGGCATCGGTCGCCACCGTCGCCTCCTCCTCGGCCGGGGCCGCCCGGCGCAGGGCCGCCCGGAGCCGGGCCAGGAGCTCCCCGGCTCCGAACGGCTTGGTGACGTAGTCGTCGGCGCCGGCGTCGAGGGCGGCGATCTTGTCCGCCTCGGCCTCCCGGGCCGACAGGATGATGATGGGGACGCCCGACCAGCCCCGCAGGCCCCGGATGACCTCGATGCCGGAGATGCCGGGCAGCCCGAGGTCGAGGATCACGACGTCGGGATGATGGTCGGCCGCCAGCCGGAGGGCGTCCTCCCCCGAGGGGGCGAGGTCGACCTCGTAGCCCCGGGCCCGGAGGTTGATGGCCAGCGCCCGGAGGATCTGCGGCTCGTCGTCGACGACGAGGACCCGGTCCATCAGGCGCTGAGGAGATGGGCGTCGGACGAGTCCTCGGGGCCGGGCGACGTCGGCAGCACGACGACCATGGTGGTGCCGCCGCCCGGCGTGTCCTCCAGGATCAGCTCCCCGCCCATGGCCACCGTGAAGCCCCGGGCCACCGCCAGCCCGAGCCCGACGCCGGCGCCCGAAGACCGGTCGCCGAGGCGCTGGAAGGGAAGGAAGACGCGGTCCCGCTCGGCGGCCGGGATCCCCGGGCCGCGGTCCACCACCCGCACGTGGACGGCGCCCGGCACACCGCCGGCCTCCACCCGCACCGGCGTTCCCGGAGGCGACCAGGCCAGGGCGTTGTCGATGAGGTTGGCCAGGACCCGCTCCAGCAGCGCCGGGTCGGCCTCCACCCGGGGGAGGGTCTCCGCCACGCCGACCTCGACGACGTCGCCCCGGGCCCGGTCGCCGAGGCTGGAGAGGGCGGCGGGCACGATCTCCTCCACGCCCACCGGGCGCCGGTGGAGCGACAGCGCGCCGGCCTGGAGGCGGCTCATGTCGAGCAGGTTCGACACCAGGGCGGTGAGGCGGTCGGTCTCCTCGTCGATGGTGGTCAGGAACTCGGTGACCGCCTCCGGCGACCAGTCGACGTCGTCCTGCAGCAGGCTGCTGACGGAGGCCTTGATACTGGCCAGCGGGGTGCGCAGGTCATGCGATACGGCGGCCAGCAGGGCGGCCCGCAGCTCGTCGGCCTTGGCCAGGCGGGCGGCCTGCGCCGCGCCCTCCTGCAGTCGGCGCCGGGTGAGGGCCGCACCGAGCTGGGCGGTGAAGGCCGACAGCAGGTGGCGGTCCTCGGCCGGGAGGCGGGGCCCCACCAGGGCGAGGTAGGTGTCGTCGCCCAGCGACAGCACCTCCGACGCGTCCCGCGGCGTGAGGGGGACGGGGTC
>JAUZEX010000396.1 GCA_030838815.1 Actinomycetota bacterium | reverse complement strand
CGCCGACCTTCCCTTCTCCTCCTGCTCTGCTCAGATGTGCCAGGGCACGGGGCCGCGGGTTGGCAGAAGTGCCGGAAACGCGCCGTCGCGTGCACGCGAACGGAGGCGGCTCCCGCCGCCTCCGTCGGACCAGCTCCAGTTGTGGTGCGGGGCTACTTCGCCGGGGGCGAAGAGCCGTTGGCGGGCACCCCGGTCTCGCAGTTCACGACCCGTTCGGACTCGCAGGTGTCCTTCCCCGGGCCGCCGTTGGTGCGGTCGAAGCCGTCGCCGCCGACCAGGCTGTCGTCACCGCCCTGACCGCAGATACGGTCGTCGCCGCCCCCGCCCTCGATCTTGTCGGGCCCTTCGGTGCCCATGATGATGTCGTTGCCGTCGGTGCCCCGGATCACACCGTCACCGGGCGTGCCGTCGGCGTCGCCGACGATCGTGGCCGGGGCGCCCATGCAGTCGTTCGACCCGGCTCCGTGCACCGGCGTCGTCGAGATGATCTCCCAGACGCCGACGGAACCGACCAGAAGCAGTGCCGCCAACGCGGCGCGCCGTGCACGAATCATGTGAGCCTCCAAGGGACGGGGTCCCTTCGAGTATTGACCGTGGGACGTGACGAGTGGGGGATATCCACTCGTCAGGACTGTCCTGCCCGGTGGGCGTCAGCGCCTCTCGATCAGGCTGCTTCCTGCCGATGCGCTCCGGGTCATGGGAGCTCCAAGCGGACGCCGGATCGCTCAGCGTCTGTGGAATCGACCAGCGCATTCGTCGCCACCAGGTAGCCGTCGACGGCGGCCCGGTCGGGCCAGGGCATGCCCGAGGTCCAGCGCCATGCGTAGGCGAGCGTCCGCACGTACAGGTCACAACGGCCCTCACGCGACAGGTTCCGGAGGGCCGTCTGGTACTCGCTGCGGAACACGATCGGGATGACGATGCGCGCCTGGTCAGCGGCGGTGAGCTCGGCGCACATCGCGGCGCGGGCCACGCGGCCGTTGCCGTCGTCATACGGGTGCACCTCGGAGATGAGGAAAAGCTCAAAAGCGGCGCGGGCGAAACCCGGCGGGAGGTCGACAAGCCGGCGGAAACCTTCGATGAGCGTGCCCTCCACGAGCGCGGGCGCGACGAAGACGTACGACCCGGCCTGGTTGGGCTTCTCCTTGACTTGGCCGGGACGCTTCTGGGGCCTGCCCCCCATGATCAGCCGGTGTCGCCGCTCGAGCAACGCGAGCTGCTCATCGGCGGTCGTGGGCACGGCGGCTCGAAGACGGGGATCTCTGACCGCCTCGAAGGTGCCGAGGATGTCGTGGGCGTCTTCCGGGCGTTCGTCAGGGACGTTCCCCGATGTAACGATGCTTTCCGCTTCATCGACCGAGAATTCCGTGCCCTCGATGAAGTTCGAGAAGTACGCCTCGAAGAACGGCAACGACGTATCGGGCTCATCGACGAGGGCCGGCAGTGCGGGTGGCACGTCGAGGTTCGACGGGATCGCGGCGAGGAACGAAGCGAGCTCGTCGAAGCGCGCGACGCGATCGGGGTCGTACTCGTGACCCCCGGCCCGCGCCCCGAGCAGACGTCCTGCACCGGAGCGCGCCTCTCGTGTGCCGGCGGCGACCCCGATGACGTCCTCGACCAGAGATCGCCGCTCCGGCACATCCAGCTCGTGGCACACCTCCAGGGCTCGGGCGCGGATCAACAGGAGCCAGCTCTCGGGCCGTCTCCGTGAGGTCCTCACTACCCAGTCTTCGAGCTCTGATCGAGACAGCGTGCGCGCCACCCTGCCGCCCCGACCACGCGACACCGCGAGGTTGTCGACGAGGGTACGGGCGTCCGACGTCAGGTGGAGGCCCTCGGCCCAGCCAAGGTCATCGGCGAGCGGGCCGGGTCCGGGGCGAGGCGCGATGACGAGCCCGGGCAGGACGAGGTCCTCCTTGCGGTCGCTGGAGACGATGGTCAGAGCGCCGCCCACTGGCCTCCCACCTTCCGCGGCCGAGCGGTCGGCGATCAGCGCGTCGGGCACCAGCCTGGCCAGCACCGGCCAGCGATTGCGCGCCACCAGTTCCGCTGGGTCGGCGCGCAGGTCTGCGGAGTAAAGGCCGCGAGCAAGGCGGCGAATGCGGCCATCCTTGGTGGCGCGCGACAGCATGGCGGCGCTGGCGACGTCGCCGAAAAACACCGATCCAGGAGCGGTCGGCCACGGAGTCGCTGATTGTCTCGCCATCGGATTGCTGAAAGAAACACCGGCGAGAGCCACCTTAGCGAAAGAAACACCGGCGAGAGCGATCGTTTCGACAACGACCGGCGCCGAAACCGGTGGTGGTCGAATTAGCCGCCCAGCGCCCTGAGCAGGTTCGTCGGGGTGTCCTTGGGGGAGATCTTCGGCCAGGCCTGCTCGACCTTGCCGTCCTCGTCGATGAGGAACGCCGACCGGACGATGCCCATGTACTTCTTCCCGTACATGCTCTTCTCGCCCCAGGCGCCGTAGGCGTCGGCCACGGCATGGTCCTCGTCGGACAGGAGCGGGAAGCCGAGCCCGTATTTCGTGTCGAACTTCTTCTGTGCCGTCGGCTTGTCGGGGCTGATCCCGATGATGGCGGTGTCACCGATCTGGTCGGCGACGTCCCGCAGGCCGCACGACTGCGCGGTGCAGCCGGGAGTATCGGCCCGCGGGTAGAAGTACACGATCACCTTCTTGCCCCGGAGGTCCGAGAGCTTGACCGTCTTGCCGTGCTGGTCCTCGAGAGCGAAGTCGGGGGCGGGATCCCCAGCCTTGAGTGCCATATCGGTGTCCTCCTCGCATCGTGTACCGGACGCCGTGACCCTATCGTCGGGGTAGGACAAGAACTCCTCGGCCGTAGGCCGGTCAAAGGAGGTCGACGTCGGGATCCAGGTCGATGGTTGCGTCTGTGATGCCAGCCGCCTGGAGGTGGCGCGTCACGATCGTCGGGATCCTTTCGAGGAGGTAGAGGTCAGTGTCATTGGCGTCGATCCACAGCCAGGGTCCCGCGGGATGCGACTGGACGTCGGACACGAAACACGGGATCTCGATCTCCCCCTCTTCGCTGAGATCGGTGTCCAGGCGGTAGAGGTCAGATCGGGCGCCGTCGAGCGTTACCCCGAGCAGTGGATGATCGCCCCGGAGGTGCACCCGAACGGTGCCGTCCCCACCGAGGGCCTCGGTGCCCACCACCGCAATGCCTGCTGGGCTGGTTGTCCTCTGAGCGGGGATGATCTCGGTCCGGTAGTCGGTGAAGTTCACATCCGGCGGGCCGGAAACGTCGTCCGCTGAGCCGGGCACAAACCGCAACGCCAGGTACGGCGGCAGCCAGGTACCACACGACACCGGCATCGGGAACCTCGGGCCAGTCCAGGCGTCACGGAACCCCGGGGTGGCCACGGTGACCAAGGGATTGCCACGCCAGGTTGTGAGGAGCGTGCCGCCGTCAGGAGACCAGGCGTGGGGCTTGAACTCCTGGAAGTGTTCGACCACCCGGAACCGCTCGTCGAGAATGGCCATGGCCAGCCACCCGGAATCCTCGTCCTTGCCGACGCGCCCCTCGAGCGCCAGAAGACCAGCGGGACCCCAATGGATCCGGCTAGGAAACCAGCGGTTGGTGAGCTCCTCGAGGCCGGGCCGTTCCGCGGTGCCGTCGGGGCGGACCACGAGAAGGCGTTTTCGTCCCACCCGCCCCCGCCGCTCAGTCTGCTCCAGCACCGCGACCGACCCGTCCGGACCCACGGTCGGGTACCACAGCAGGAGCCGGCCCTGGTAGATCAGGCGCAACTCACTCGAGGGAGAGACGGCCAGGAGGTCGGTGCCGCGATGCCACCAGCCCGCCCCCTCGTACGGCACCCCAACCACGACCGTCCCGTCTGGCCCGACACCCAACCCATGGACGCCGCGTCCCTCCAATGGCGCGAACGCTTGGAGCTCGCCGGACGGTTCAACCATCCATACTGTGGTCGAATCACCATCGCGATGCCCTTTGACCAGAAGGGCGCCGTCCCACGACCCGATGTCGTCGACCCAGAGCCGCTCCCCAAGGGCCTCCGAGGTCCCCCGACCCACATCGAACAGGACCAGGCGCTGCATCCCGCCGTCGTGGACCGCTACACAGACCGTTCCTGCCGGCATCCCTGGAGTCTCACACTCACCGTCGGCCACGCAGCAGCGCGACGGTTCAAGAGGCTCGCTGGTAGCCCTCACAAACGATCATCTTCCGGCCCCTGAAATCGGACAGCCGGACGGTGTTGCCGTGCTGGTCGGACCCTATCCGGGGGTTTGACAGTGACCGGTCCGTCTGGGCCGGGCGCCGGTAGGCTCCGTCGGTGCCGCCGCTCTCCGTTGTTGATCTCGCCGCGCCCGTCGAGCGGGTGCGGCGCCTGGCGGAGGAGGTGCTCGGGGCGGAACCGCACCCCGCCGGCGGCGACGGATTGGTCGTCCAGGTCCGGTTCCCCACCGGTGATCCGACCCCGGTGCGGCTCCGGCTCGTGTCCCGAGCCGGCGACGTCACGCAGGTCATCCTCGAGTCGGATCCGGCGCCGCCCGTCCCCTACTTCCGCTGGTTCGTCGGGCCCATCCTGCGCTCGGCGGCCAAGCGGGCGCTGCGGTGGGTCGAACGGGCGCTGCGGGCGGCGGAGGCCGGCCA
>JAUZEX010000389.1 GCA_030838815.1 Actinomycetota bacterium | reverse complement strand
TCGGGAGCGAATCTGGCTCCACCCTTCGGAGCTCGGGTCGCTGCTCCCGCCGGCAGCCGGAGCGGCGCCCGCCGAACCCCGCCGCCGCCGGCGCCGCTCCCGCTCCCTGACTGTCCCGGTGCTGTCGGGGATGATCGGCGCCGCCCTCTCGCTCGGCATCCTCGTGTTGGCCGGGGGGCTCGTCCGCCCCAACGCCGACCGGGTCGTGGAGCGGGTGACCAACCTCCCCGTCCACGACCTCGCCGCCCCGGACGGGATCTCCGCCCTGGCCGCCGCCGTCGCGCCCGCCATCGTGGGCCTCCGGGCCACGACGCCGACCGGCGACCGGTTCGGCTCCGGCCTCGTCTTCCGGTCCGACGGCCACGTGCTGACGAACTTCCACCTCGTCGACGGGGCGACGTCGATCGAACTCACCTGCGCCAACGGGCAGTCGCACCCCGCCCAGCAGGCCGGCGCCGACCCGGAGACGGACCTGGCGGTGCTGTCCCTCGTCGAGGACACCGTGATGGAGCCGGCGGTGCTCGGCTCGGCCCGGGCCCTGCGGGTGGGCCAGACGGCCATCGTCATCGGCGCCCCCGGCGGCCCCCAGGGTTCGCCGTCGGTCACCGCCGGTGTCATCGCCGGCATCGGCGAGGTGGTCGAGGTGGCCGGCCATCCCCTCTACGACATGATCTCGACCGACGCCATGATCGGCCCCCGGGCCTCGGGCGGCCCGCTGGTCGACCGGTCCGGCGCCGTGGTCGGCATCACGACCCGGACGGGCAACGGCGACGGCAGCCTCAGCCTTGTCATCCCCATCGACCTCGCCCGCCGGGTGGCCGAGCAGCTCATCGCCGTCGGCCGGGTCACCTATCCCTGGCTCGGCGTGTCGGGCACCGACCTCGACCCCTGGACGGCCAAGGAGTACGGGGTGGGGACGGGAACCCTCATCCGGCGCGTGACCCCCAAGAGCCCGGCCGACCAGAGCGGCCTCAAGGTGCAGGACGTCGTGACCGCGGTCGACAACCTTCCGATCTCGACCATGAACGAGTTGATGATGCTCGTGCGCCGCCACGACCCGGGCGACAGGGTCGACCTGACCGTGGTCCGGTCGGGGGTCAAGCGCAACGTGAAGGTTCGTCTGACCGGGGCGCCGGGCGGGAACTAGGCCCTCAACCACTGGTTGAGCGCGGCGGGAGCCGGGCGGCGGCGCCGGCCCGAACGACGTTTCCCGACCGTCTGGAACCTTCAACGAACGCTCGTATCCTCCGGCCTTCCCGCCGGGACCGACGGCTGTTAGGTTCCCGAACCGGAGCGGAGGCCGCAGTCGTTTCCGGGGAGCACCCCGAGCCCTAGGCAACGACTCGGCTGCTGGGCGCAGACTTCCCCTCGGGCCGTCGACACGCGGCCCGGGCGCCGTAGACCCTCTGCCGTCCCGTCCCCCGCCGCCCTCCCGAGGACCGTCTTGGCCGACACGCCCCTGGCCTCCGATCTCACCGGCGCCACGCTGCTCAGTGACAGCGAGCTGGTGCTGCGGGCGCGCCAGGGCGACCGCCGGTCCTTCGGGACGCTCTACCTCCGCCACCACGACGCCGCCTGGCGGGTGGCCTGCGCTGCGGCCGGGTCTCCGGCCGACGCCGAGGACGCCGTGGCCGAAGGGTTCGCCAAGGTCTTCGCCGCCCTGCCCCGCATGGTCGACCGGGAGCTGGCCTTCCGGCCCTACCTGCTGGCCTGCGTCCGCAACGCCGCCGTCGACCGCCACCGGCGCACCAAGAAGCTCGACCTGCGGGACGAGGTCCCGGAGCAGGCCTCCACCACCGGCGACCCCGACGAGATCGTGCTGGCCGACCTGGAGCGCAACCTGGTCGGCGAGGCCCTGCGGACCCTGCCCGAGCGGTGGCGGACGGTCCTGTGGCTCACCGAGGTCGAGGGCATGACGCCGACCGAGGTCAGCGCCGTGATCGGGATCAAGCCCAACGCCGTGGCGGCGCTGTCGTACCGGGCCCGGGAGGGCCTGCGGGAGGCCTACCTCCAGGCCCACGTGCGGGCCGAGGCCAAGGCCGACTGCCGCTACACGGTCGACCGGCTCGGGCCCTACGTCCGCAACGAGCTGGCCGCCCGGGAGCGCGACAAGGTCCAGACCCACCTCGACGGCTGCGCCACCTGCCGCCGGCGCCGCGACGAACTGGCCGACGTCAATGCCAGCCTGCTCGGCGCCCTGGTGCCGGTTCCGCTCCTCCTGGGCTCCAGAACGCAGCAGGAGTGGCTCTCCGTCGCCCACCTGGGGAAGGGCACCCGCCGGGCCAAGGCGCCGTCCAAGGCGGCCAAGGCGGCCCAGCTGGGGACATCGGCCACCGTTCAGAAGACCCTGGCCCTCGTCGTCGCCCTCCTGCTGGCCATCTCCGGCGGCGTGGCCGTGCAGCGCTTCGGTCCCGGCCGTCACGTCGGCAAGACCTTCGATCCCGTGGCCATCCCCAAGCACCCCGGCCCGGCCACGCCGCCCGCCGTCGTGTCGGCCCCGCCGTCGGAGGTGGCTGCTCCCGCCCCGGCGACGACGCCCAGCCCGGCGCCCCACTCCCGCACCGCGGCCGCCGCCCCGGTGGAGGTGGCCGCCCCCGCGACCCCGTCGCAGACGAACCCTCAACCTCAGCCGAGCCAGGCGGCCAGCCCGCCGCCGGAGAGCGCCCCCGGCCCCGCTCCCGCCCCCGAGCAGCCGCCGGCCCCGGCCCCGCCGCCCGAGCAGCCGCCTCCTCCGCCGCCGCCCGCCCCCACGCCGCCACCGGCGGCCGCCGCCAAGGCCTCGGCCGGCCAGGGCGACACCGGCGCCGTGTTCGCCCTGGCGGTCCCCAGCGACCCGGCTCAGAACCCTCAACCCGATGTCGACCTGACCGTGGGCCGGAACCCGGTCGTGGGCGACGCCCCGCCGTCGGACGGCACCGGCGTCGACGTCTCGGTCGCCCCGACCACCCGGTTGGGCCAGGTGGCGGAGACGCTCGGCCTTCGACCGGTGCTCGAGGGTTCCACCGTCCGGTCGGCGGACTCCCGCCGGTTCCACTCGGCGGCCCGCGACCGGCGTGTCGGCCCGACGGCATTCCACACCGCCTCCGCCCGCGCCGCCGCCTTCCCCGGCCTTCAACCCGAGATCGAGACTTCCGGTTCGCCGCTGCCCGTCCACGACGGCTGGGCGGCGAGCCCCGATCTCCCGCTGGACTGAGCCGGCGCCGCCCCGGGGTCTGGAGCGGCGGTCTGCGGATTCGTCTGCGGACCGGCGGCGGCGGCGGAACCGGTTGAAACCCTCGACCTCAGGTCGAGAGCGTCAGGAGGAGCGCCGGCGGCGGCGCCGCACCAATCCCGCCACCACCAGGCCTGCGGTGGCCGCTCCGGCGCCAGCGGTGGCGGCGACCGCCGTCTTCCAGGCCGAGTCCGGCTGCCGGCCCCCGAGACAGGCCAGGACGGTCTCCTCGTTGGTGTAGTGGGGCGCCCAGCCCTGGGCCCGGAGGCGGTCGACAGCCACCACCCAGGGGTGCAGGAGATACGGCATCTCGCTGGGCGGAACGTCGACCAGCCCGGCCCGGAACAGCCGCCGCAGCGCCCGCTCCATGAGCTCCGGCCCGATGGACGGCTGGACCTTCCGGCCGAGGAGGGCCCGCAGCGCGTCCCGGGACAGCCAGCCATCGGCGGCGACGTTGTAGACGCCGGGCAGATCGCGTTCCACCGCCAGGGCGATGGCCTCGGTGGCGTCGTCCTCGTGGACGAACTGCACCGGCGCGGTCGACCCCCCGACGGCGAGGGGGATCCGGGCCCGGATCAGGCGGGCGATGGCGTGGTCGGCCCGGGCTCCGAGGACGAAGGCCGGCCGCAGCACGGTGGTGGTGACCGCCGGACGGGCCAGGGACCACTCGGCCAGCAGCCGCTCCAGTTCCGCCTTGTGGACGCCGAGCGGAAAACCGGGGTTGGGGCGGAGCGGCGCGTCCTCGGTGAGGGGGACGGGGTTGTTGGGCCAGGCGCCGTAGACGGCGGCGCTGGAGACGAGGACGACCTTGCTGACGCCGGACGAGGCCGCCGCTTCCAGCACCCGGCGGGTGCCTCCGACGTTGACCCGGGCCATGAGCTCCTCGTCGGGGATGGCGTCGTGGACGCCGGCCAGATGGACGAGGACGTCGGCCCCCTCGAACAGGGGGCGCAGGTCCGAGCCGGCCACATCGACGAGATGGAACTGCAAGTCCCGGGGCCGGAACCCCGGCTCCCGCACGTCGAGGCCGACGAGGCGACCGACGGCCGGGGAGCCGGCCAGTCGGCGCAGCACGGCCTGGCCGAGGAACCCCGACACGCCGGTGATCACCACCACAGCCGGGGGACGGGGGGTGTCCACCCGACGAGGGCGGCGGGAGCCGCCAGAGTCAGGGACCGCTCCAGAGTCAGGGACCGGTACGGGGTCCGGATTCTGGAGTGGCGGCGCGGGGTCACCCGAAGTCTTCACGCCCATAGACTGGCCGCATGAGCGATCCCCCTCAACCTCTGGGTCCCTTCGGGGGGTTCGATCTCAGTCAGATGTTGCGCTTCCTCCAGTCCGACGGCCCCGTCCACTGGGAGGTCGCCCGCCAGGTGGCGCACTGGGTGGCCCTCGAGGGCGAGGAGGAAACCACCTCCGTCTCCGCCGCCGATCGCGAGCGCCTCTCCGAGGTGGCCACGGCCGCCGAGCAGCGGGTCCTGGCCGAGACGGGCGAAGCCCCTCCCAGCCCGTCGGTCGCCCTCCTCGGCCGGGCCGAATGGGCCGACCAGGCGCTCACGACCCTGCGGCCCGTCCTCGAGCGGCTGGCCGTGAGCCTCCAGGGCGATCTCCCCGACCTCACGGCCGAAGCCGGCGGGCCTGACAGCCCGTTCGCTGGCAACCCGTTTGCTGGCAACCCGCTCGAGGGCAGCCCGTTCGGTGGCAACCCCTTCGCCGGGCTGTTCGGCCCCGGCATCGGCGCGGGCGAGCCGGGCACTCCCGGCGGTCCGGGCGCCAACCCGCTGGCCGGCATGGCGGGGATGTTCGGCGCCCTCGGGCCGCTCCTGCTCGGCGTGCAGTGCGGGTTCATGGTCGGCCAACTGGCCCAGGGGCTCCTGTCGGAGCACGACCTCCTGTTGCCGATCGCCGACCCGCCCCGGGCCTCGCTCATCGTCCCGAACCTGGAACGGTTCCACATCGCCTGGTCGATCCCGGCCGACGACCTCCGCTTCTACATGGCCCTCGGCGAGGGTGTGCGGTCCCGGATCGCGGCCCGGCCCTGGGTCCGGGAGCGGCTCGTGGGCCTGGCCTCGGAGTACGTCTCGTCGTTCCGGGTCGACACCGCCGCCCTGGAGTCCCA
This sequence comes from Actinomycetota bacterium, assembly GCA_030838815.1. Lineage (GTDB taxonomy): Bacteria > Actinomycetota > Acidimicrobiia > IMCC26256 > BP-133 > BP-133. Next base: position 1,413 of record JAUZEX010000389.1, on the reverse strand, counting down.
GCTCGGCTCGATCGACCTGTCGGATCCGTCCTCCTTCGAAGGGGCCATGCTCGACCCCGACGCCATGCTGGGGGCGATGCAGTCGCCGGAGCAGATGGCCGTACTGGGGCGCTTCCAGCTGACCACGGCCGTGCTGGAGAGCTACGCCGACTTCGTCGTCGAGCGCCTCGCCGAGCCGATGATCAAGTCGCTGCCCACGATCCGGGAGGCCATGCGCCGCCATCGGGTCGAGCGCAGCGAGGCCGACCGGTTCATCCAGCGGCTTCTCGGGCTCGACCCCAGTCGACGGCTCCATGACCAGGCGGCCGCCTTCTGCCGCGGTGTCGAAGAACGGGCCGGAAGCCAGGCTCTCGACCGTCTCACCGAAGCCGAGTCGATGCTGCCCACCCCCGCCGAGCTCGAGGCGCCGGGCCTCTGGCTGGCCCGCATCGAGCTCTTCGGAGGAGAGACGTAAATGATCGTCGTCATGCAGATGGAGGCCACCGAGGCCGACATCGAGGGGGTGACCGTGGCCCTCGCCCGCCACGGGCTCCTGCCGTCGGTGTCGAGGGGGGCCGAGTGCACGGTCATCGGGGTGATCGGCGACGTCGACGCCGCCGGTGACCTGTCGCAGTTCTCGATCCTCCCCGGCGTCGACAAGACCGTCCGGATCTCCGCCCCCTACAAACTGGTGTCGTCCCGGGAGGGCCATCGCCGGTCCACCGTCCGGGTCGGGCCGACGTCGATCGGAGGACGGGCCTTCGCCCTCATCGCCGGGCCCTGCGCGGTGGAGACCCCGGAGCAGGCCGCCGAGGCCTGCGAGGCGGCGGCCAAGGCCGGCGCCACCGTCCTGCGGGGGGATATCTACAAGCACCGGACGTCGCCCTATGCGTTCCAGGGCCTCGGGGCGGCCGGGCTCGAGATCCTGGCCGAGCAAAAGGCCCGCTTCGGCCTGCCCGTCGTGGCCGAGGTGCTCCACCCCCAGGAAGTCGACGCCATGGTGGACGTGGTCGACATCTTCCGCATCGGCGCCCGCAACATGCAGAACTTCGACCTGCTCCGGGCCTGCTCCCTGACCGGCAAGGCCGTGATGCTGAAGCGGGGCCTGTCGGCCACCATCGAGGAGTGGCTGCTGGCGGCGGAGTACGCCGCCTCCTCCGGCAACCTCGACATCATCCTCTGCGAGCGGGGCATCCGGACGTTCGAGACCGCCACCCGCAACACGCTCGACCTCTCGGCGGTGGCCGTCGTGCAGCAGCGCTCCCACCTGCCGGTGATCGTCGACCCGTCGCACGGCACCGGGTCGCGCTCGCTGGTGGCCCCCATGACGCTGGCCGCGGTGGCAGCAGGCTGCGACGGGATCATGATCGACGTCCACGCTCACCCCGAACAGGCGCGCTGCGACGGGCCCCAGGCCCTCCTGCCCGACGAGCT
>JAUZEX010000379.1 GCA_030838815.1 Actinomycetota bacterium | reverse complement strand
CCGCCAGCCTCGAGGAACGGTTCGGGGGCGCGGCCCTGGCTGTGGCCGCCGACGTGTCGACGAAGACGGATGCCGACCGGGCCGTGGCCACGGTGCTCGACGGGTGGGGCCGCCTCGACGTGCTGGTCAACAACGCCGGCGGGGGCGTCATCCGCCCGACGCTGGACCACGACGAGGACAGCATCCGCACGACGATCGAACGGAACCTCCTCACCACGATCTGGACAACCCTGGCGGCGCTGCCGCCGATGGTCGAGGCCGGCTATGGCCGGGTCGTGAACGTCGGCGCCGATTCCGTCCGCAACGGCCTCTACGAGCACGCCGTTTACAACGCCGCCAAGGGCGGCGTCCACGCCCTGTGCACCGGCCTCGGCCGGGAGTTCGCCGACCGGAACATCACGTTCAACACCGTCGCTCCCACCGTCGTGATGACCGAGGCGGTGGCCGCCTTCCTCGCCGCCGAACCGGAGACGGGCCCGAAGTCCTGGACCCGGGTGTTCGACCTGATCCCCATGCAACGAGCGGCCACGCTCGACGAGGTCGCCTCGGCGGTGGCCTACCTCGCCTCGGAGGAAGCCGGCTTCATCACCGGGCAGGTCCTCTCCGTCAACGGCGGCAGCAGCATGGGATGAGTCGGGCACCCGTCGAATCTACGAGGAGGATCATGACCGAAGGTGGAGGCCGCCCGGAGCTCGGCTCGTTCATCGACGCCGGCGGCATCAAGACGAACTATCTCGACGTCGGCCAAGGCTGGCCGGTCGTGCTGGTGCACGGGTCGGGGCCCGGCGTCAGCGCCTACGCCAACTGGCGCCTCACCCTTCCGGCGCTGGCACCGCAGCTGCGGGCCATCGCGCCCGACATGGTGGGGTTCGGCTTCACCGACCGGCCCGCCGACATCGTCTACGGGATGGAGACCTGGGTCCGCCAGCTGCTGGCCTTTCTCGACGCGCTCGAGCTCGAACGGGTATCGATCGTCGGGAACAGCTTCGGGGGCGCCCTCGCCCTGCGGGTGGCGGCCGACCATCCCGAGCGCGTCGAGCGACTCGTCCTCATGGGATCGGCCGGTCTGTCGTGGTCGATGACCGACGGGCTGGAAGCGGTGTGGGGCTACCAACCGAGCGTCGAGAACATGCGCCGGCTCCTCGACCTCTTCGCCTACGACCGCAGCCTCGTCACCGACGAGCTGGCCGAGGTCCGTTACCGGGCCAGCATCGAACCCGGCGTGCAGGAAGCGTTCGCGGCGATGTTCCCGCCCCCACGGCAGCGCTGGCTCGAGAGCTTGGCCACTCCGGAGGACCGGATTGCCAGCCTTGTGCACCCGACGCTGGTCGTCCACGGCCGCGACGACCGGGTCGTCCCGCTGGAGAGCTCCCTGCGCCTGGCCCGGCTCATCGAACCGGCCGACCTCGTTGTGTTCGGCCGCTGCGGCCACTGGACGCAAATCGAGCGGGCGGCGGAGTTCAATGCCCTCCTCGCCCGGTTCCTCACCGCCGCGCCGGAACCGGCCCGGTGATGAGGACGAAGGTCGCCATCATCGGGTCCGGCAATATCGGCACCGACCTGCTGGTCAAGGTCCTGCGGCTGTCGGAGACGCTCGAAGTGGCGGCCCTGGTGGGGATCGACCCCGAATCGGACGGGCTGGTCCGGGCCCGGCGCCTCGGCGTTCCGACGACCGCCTCCGGGGTCGGCGGGCTGCTGGCCATGGACGCCTTCGGCGAGATCGACATCGTCTTCGACGCCACCTCGGCGGCCACCCATGTCGAGAACGACCGGGTGCTCCGGGAGCACGGCAAGCGGCTCGTCGACCTCACCCCGGCGGCCATCGGACCCTACGTCGTCCCGGCCGTGAACCTCGGCGACCACCTCGACGAGGGCAACGTCAACCTGGTGACCTGCGGCGGGCAGGCGACGATCCCCGTCGTCGCCGCCGTCAACGCAGTGACGCCGGTGACCTACGCCGAGATCGTGGCCTCGATCGCCTCCCGTTCCGCCGGTCCGGGGACCCGGGCCAACATCGACGAGTTCACAGTCACGACGGCCCGGGGTCTCGAGCAGGTGGGAGGGGCACAGCGGGGCAAGGCGATCATCGTCCTCAACCCGGCGGAGCCGCCGCTCATCATGCGCGATACCGTCCTGTGCCTGACGGACGACGTCGATCCCGCCGCGGTGATCGAATCGGTGGGGGCCATGGTGGCCGCGGTGGCCGGGTACGTGCCCGGCTACCGGCTGAAGCAGCCCGTCCAGGTGAGCCGCCTCGACAGCGACGACTTGCTCGCCGCCCTCGTTCCGAGAGGGGCGTCGCCGCCCCGGACGAAGGTGTCGGTATTCCTGGAGGTGTCCGGCGCCGGGCACTACCTGCCGCCCTACGCCGGCAACCTCGACATCATGACGTCCGCCGCACTGCGCGTGGGGGAGCGCCTCGCCGAACGCCGCCCGGCGGAGGTCGGCCAGTGAGCCCGCCAGTCGGTCCGACCGTGTACCTCCAGGACGTGACGCTGCGCGACGGCATGCACGCCATCCGCCACCGCTACCGCACCGAGGACGTGGCCGCCATCGCCGGCGCCCTCGATGCCGCCGGGGTGGACGCCATCGAGGTCGCCCACGGCGACGGCCTCTCCGGCAGCAGCCTCACCTACGGGCCCGGACGGCACAGCGACTGGGAGTGGATCGCGGCGGCGGCCTCGGTCGTCCGGCGGGCCCGGCTGACGACGCTGCTCCTCCCCGGCATCGGCACCGGCGAGGACCTCGTCCGAGCCCACGACAACGGCGTCACGTCGGTCCGGGTGGCGACCCACTGCACCGAGGCCGACATCGCCGCCCAGCACATCGCCAAGGCCCGGGACCTCGGCATGGACGTCGCCGGCTTCCTCATGATGTCCCACATGGCCGAACCGGCCGACCTGGCCCGCCAGGCGAAGCTAATGGAGTCCTACGGCGCGCACTGCGTCTATGTCACGGACTCGGGCGGGCGCATCACCATGGCCGGGATGCGAGACCGGGTCCGGGCCTACCGTGACGTCCTTGACGACGCAACCGAGATCGGCGTCCACGCCCACCAGAACCTGTCGCTGGCCGTGGCGAACTCCGTCGTGGCGGTGGAGGAAGGAGCCCGGCGCGTCGACGCCTCCCTGGCCGGCATGGGAGCCGGGGCCGGGAACTGCCCCCTCGAACCGCTGGTGGCGGTGGCCACGCTCTCCGGCTGGGAGCACGGCTGCGACCTCTTCGCCGTCATGGACGTCGCCGACGACCTCGTGCGGCCCCTGCAGGACCGCCCCGTCCAGGTCGACCGGGAGACGCTCACCCTCGGCTACGCCGGTGTGTACTCCAGCTTCCTGCGCCACGCCGAGACGGCCTCCCGGGACCACGGCGTCGACACCCGGACGCTGCTGGTGGAGGCCGGTCGGCGCCGGTTGGTCGGAGGCCAGGAGGACATGCTCGCCGACATCGCTCTCGACCTCGCCCGCAGCGGCCGGCCGACCTAGGAGGAACCCATGTCCGACCTCGACCTGGCCACCATCCTCGAGCGCTACCGCGGGGAGGTCCCCCCGGGGCCCGACGGCGACCGCACCGTACGCGACGGCCTGGCCACAGGCATCCTCGACACCACCGAGGAGAACGTCCGTCGCAACCGGCTGACGGCCGAGGAGATCGACGACCTCCTCACCTATCTGGGCTGGAACCTCTGGGACCAACTGGCCGCCCGGTCGACCGAGGGCGAGTCCGGGCTCATCCCCCGCCAGGAGTACGAGACCCTGACGTTCGTCCAGGAGTGGATGCGGTTCCCGTACTTCCTCGAGGAGCTCACGCGGGTCCTCGGCGTCGACGGCGTGATCGACCTCGGCGCCACGCCCCGCCGGGAGATCGGCAACAAGGTCAACCACCTCCGCATCTGGGCGTCGGCCGTCTGCCCGCTCATCGGCCGGGGCATCGCCCTGGCGCTCCAGATCGGCGAGCCGTGGGAACGCCTCGCCGAGGTCAACACGCTCCTGCAGTTCATGCGCCGCCTCCAACACGGATTCTGGGGCGGCGGGCCCGGGTTCGCCTCCGCCCGGCAGTACCAGGTCCCGGTCCTCGACGACAGCTGGATCAAACGGTTCTGCGACGAGGAGACCCGCCTCGAGACCAGCGACAGCCTCGCCGCCTTCCGGCGCTTCAACGGCGCGACGGAGCTCCTCGGGTTCCTCATCCACTTCGACAACCGGGCCGGCCTGTGCGACACCGGCCCGTACCCCCTGCCCGACGGCGGCTTCATGATCGTCCGGGACCACTTCGTCAACGAACCGGCCTACTGGTGGTCGGAGACGGTGGCGGGCCTGCCCCACGCCGTGACCCAGGCGATGTTCTTCCGCCCGACGGAAGACATCCGGGTGACCATCAACGACATCGGCACCACGTTCTCCCAGCCCCGCGACTACCTCCGGCACCTGAGCGGGGTGGCGGTCTACGCCCGCGACGCCTGGGACACGCCGGTCTCGGAGGTCCGCCTCCTCGACGCCGGCGAGATGCAGGCCATCGAGCGGGCCGCCAGCGCCGCGACCATCGATCTCTACGAGCGGATCGCGGCGATGTCGCGCCGCGACCGGATCATGGCCGGCGTCCACGTCTACCTGCGGGAGATGATGATGCCCTTCGCCCGGCAGGCCGGCGTGTGGGACCGCTTCGTCGACGAGCTGCAGTTCGACGAGATCTCGCCGTTGACGGCCCAGGCCTACTACCCGCTCGTCGGCGGCACCGCCATGCAGATCCTCCCGCCGCTGTTCATGCTCGGCGAAGGCTTCGTCAGGGTCGGCGAACGAGCCACCTGGTAGCACCAGTATTGACAAGGAGAAGCGACGATGGCTGACCAGAACCGGTACCGGCAGATCGGCAGCGGCCTGAACGTCTTCGAGACCGAACCGGTCGAAGGGCGGGTCCGGTGGCTCGACTCCCCGGCGGATGTGATCCGGTTCGTGCGCAACGAGAACGTCGCCGAGTCGATCGTCATCTCCCGGGGCGGGACCACCACCTTCATGGCTCCGGCGCTCAGCGCCGGTGTCCGGGGCCTGATCACCCTCCAGGGCGCCCCCGAGAGCCACCTCGGCATCGTGTCCCGGGAGTTCGGGATCCCCTGCCTGATGGCGGTGAGCTTCACCGAAGGCGTGCAGACCTCTCGGGGGGAGACCGTGCCCGCCGACGGGACGATGGTCCGCCTCGACGTGTCGGGCAGCCCCACCGGCGCGGTGCTAGTCGAAGGGGCCGGCGGATGAGTCGATCCGACCAGGCCGCGCCCGAAGTCGAGGCGGCAGAGTTCCCCGTCCTCCACCGCATTCGGATCAAGGGGCGGGCGTCGGAGCAGGAGCTCTCGGCGTTCGTGACCGAGCCGGGGCGGCTCGCCAGCCTCGATGAGGCCGGTTACGTGGCCCGTACGCGGGTCGGGTTCTTGCTCACCGAAGCCGGCCTCGCCCGCCACGACGCGTTGCTGGCCGACGAGCGGGCCCGGACCGACCGGGCGGCGGTGGAGACGAGCTACGAACGGTTCCAGCGGGTCAACCCGGTGGTCAAGGCCACCTGCGCCCGGTGGCACACGGCGCATGAGCTCTGGGAGAAGTGGGACGCCATCGGCGCGCTGGCCGACCAGCTGGGGCGGGTCGACGGAGCCCTGCGGCGCGTCGCCGAAGTGCTGCCCCGGTTCGACGGGTACCGGACCGGCCTGGCGGGGGCGCTGGAACGGGCCGAGGCCGGCCACGAGCAGTACGTTGTCGATCCGACCCTGCCCTCCTTCCACACCCTGTGGTTCGAATGCCACGAGGACTACCTGCTCACCTTGGGGCGCACCCGCGAAGAGGAAGGAAGCTATTGACGGCTGACTGGCCGGGTCGCCGGATCGCCGCCACCGGCGGGCTCGGCACCTACATCCTCCCGGGCCGGGTGACGGACCCGTCGGTCGGCCTCCGGGAAGCGGTCGACGCCGAGCAGGCCGGGTTCTCGCGGGTGTGGATCAGCGAGCGGTACGACCTGAAGGAGCTCGGCGTCTTGTCCGGCGCGGTGGCGGCCCTAACGTCCCGAGTCGGCATCGCCAGCGGCCTCGTGGCGCTGCCCGCCCGGCACCCGCTGCTGCTGGCCAGCTACGGCGCCACCATGCAGGCGACGTTCGGCGACCGGCTGCTCCTCGGCGTCGGCGGCGGGTTCACTTCGCTGCTCCGCCCGCAGGGGCTGCCGGTGCTGGGCAAGGCCGCCATCGCCGACTACGTCGACATCCTCCGGCGGCTGTGGCGGGGCGAGACCGTGAGCTACGACGGCCCGGCGGGCTCGTACCCGAACATGAAGATGGCCGATCTCCCGCAGGTACCGCCACCGCCGGTCGTCTATGGCGCCTTCGGCGGTCCTCAAGCCATGGAGCTCGTGGCCCGCCACTTCGACGGCGTGATGTTCATGCCCTTCCTCACCGTCGAGGCCGTGGCCGACTCGATCAGCCGGCTGCGCAAGGCGGCGGAGCGGATCGGACGGAACCCCGCGTCGATCTGGACCTGCCACACGGTCGTCACCGCCCCCGACCTGACCGAGGACGAGACGCTGGCCGTGGTCAACGCCCGGGCCGTCACCTACCTGCAAATGCCCCGGTACGGGGAAGCGCTACTGACGCGCAACAACTGGGACCGGGCCGGACTCGACGCCCTCCGCCGGCATCCCGTCTTCAACGGCATGCGTACGGCGGCCGCCGACCAGGAGTTCCACCGAGCCCAGCTCATCGAGGCCTCACGGCTCTTGCCGGAGGCGTGGATCACCTCGGCCGCCGGGATCGGCACCCCCGAGCAGTGCGCCGCCAAGCTGGCTGAATACTTCGAGGTCGGTGTCGACGAGATCTGCCTCCATGGTTCGTCACCGCTCCAGAACGCGCCGGTCGTTCGTGCCTGGTTGCAACGGCGTCGGACGGGCACAGGCGTGAGATGAAATGCGGAAGTCGTGTCGCCGAAACGAAGGCCAAAGCGAGGTCAGACGATGCACGCGGCCGAATAAGCACAATGAGCCGGACTACGGATCCCTCGTGAATGCGTTCGACAATACCGCCGGATTCAGTGCGGCCAGCGCCAACCTCCAGACGATCCACAACATCCGGACCACCCAGACCGCAGCGCACTACCCGTCGGGTGGTGCGCTCGACCCCGAAACCGTCGCCCAGGCGGAGAACGCGCTTCGCGCCGCGGCCCGAGCGATCCTCGACCGGTTGATGCAAGACGAACCGGTCCTCCGTGCCGTCCCTGTCCAGGACGCGGGTGAACCAGTCTCTTGACGAGAGATCGACCCGACTAGGACGGGGGCAGTGCTGGGAGCGCGGCATCCAGATGTGCCACCCGGGGATCCCTCGGTCGCCACGTCGTAGAGCTGGCCGAAGAGCGGCGGTGGATCGCTCGGAGCTGAGCGAAGTCGTACCGGCCGAGGACCAAGTCCTCTTCGAACAGTCGGATCTCGGCGGCTGCGGCGGAATGTAGTGCCCGTTCTCGTGACCAGCCCCGTTGTCGGGAATGTAACCACCGCGTTCGTCCCCGGGCACAACGCTGGGAAGGTCCTTTTTGTGCAGTTCGCCATCGACGAACTGAAGGGTTGGCCCGACACTCTGCCGAAGCGTCGGTGTTCGCGTGCGAGCGCAGCCGACAGGGGGAGGGGAAGGGTGATGAGGGCATCGCGGGCCGCATTGGTTCTCGTCGTCTTATTTGCAGGCGCCGCCTGCAACGGCAGCGCCGCCCAACGCCGAGCTCTGGACGTGAAATTCGGCAGTGGGTCAGCGGCGGTGCCGGTCGCCGGCGGTACCGAAGAGCCGACGGGCTCGGCTGCCGACCAGGCGGCAAACGCTCCGGCCGCCGGCGAGGCGCCGTCCGCGGGGTCCCCGGTCGGCGGTGGCGCGTCTTCGGCGGCTCCGTCGGCGGGGGTGCGGAACGCATCTCCCAAGTCCGGGTCTCCGACGGCTGCAGCCTCGCCCGGATCCGTCGCCGGTCTACCCTCATCGGCTGCCGGTGCACGGTCCCCGGCGGGGCAGCCGGCCACCAGCGGCCCGTCCGCCGCCACGCCGGCGGCCCCCGCCGCCGCTGAACAGGCCAGCGCCAGCGATGTCGGCGTGACCGGCACGTCCATCAAGATCGGTCACATCGGGATCTACTCCGGCCCGGTGGGCGCTTTCGGGCAGAGCCTGTCGTGGGCGGGCCGGGCCACCCTGCAGTCGATCAACGACAGCGGTGGCGTCAACGGCCGCAAGCTGGACGTGCTGGTTCGGGACGACGGCTGGGATGGCACGAAGGGCATGAACGCCGCTCGTGACCTCGTCGAGCGTCAGAAGGTCTTTGCTCTGTGCTGCATCGAGTCGGTGAGCACGTCGGACCCGGTCACTCCCTACGCCGACCAGATGAAGGTGCCCCACGTCGGCGGCGACGGCTGGGGCGACATCCAGTACAAGGGCGCCTGGTCCTTCCCGCTCGGTGTGCCTTCCGCCTCCGAAGCCCGGGTCCTCGCCAAATACCAGGTACAGAAGCTGGGCGTCAAGACGGCCGCCGTGATGTATCTGAACAACTCCACCGGCCAGTCGTTCCGTGACGCCTACCGCAAGACACTCGAGGATCTGGGTGCCAGGGTCGTGGTCGACCAGCCCGCCACCTTCGACGACCCGGGGACGACCACGCTGATCGCCCGGGCCCGTACCGCCAACGTGGACACCATCGCTGTCTATGCGGACCCAGGCATCTTCGCCCGGATGATCCGGGAGGCGGCGGGCCAGAGCTACCGGCCTCCCAAGGGGTTCTCCGGCTCGACGATGTTCTACTTCAACGTCACGCCATCCCTGGCCGGGCCGTGGGCCGAAGGCGCCATCTCGATGAACCACTGGACGCCCCACGACCAGGACACCCCCGGCCTGCGGAGGTACCGGGAGATCGTGACCCGCTACTACCCCAATATCGACCACACCGCCTGGACCCAGACCGGCTACTCGGGCGCCAGTCTCCTCGGGGACACCCTCAAGCGTCTGGGCCTCAACGTCACCCGCCAGCGGCTCAAGGACACGCTCGACCAGACGACCGACTATGACCTCGGGCTGGGCTCCAGGATCTCGTTCCGGCCCGGGCAGCACCACGCCAACTCGACGCTGCACGTGGTCCAGCTCCAGCGGGAAGGCGACGACATGAAATGGAAGACCGTGGGCTACGACGAGCGTGACGCCACCTACGACTCCCAGCGGTAGGCGGGCGCCGACGTGAGCCAGCTGCTGCAGACCGTCATCATCGGCATCATCTCCGGCTCGCTCTACTCGCTGCTGGCCATGGGCATGGTGCTGGTCTACCGGACCACCGGCGTCTTGAACATCGCCCATGGCGGCGTCGGGGTGCTGTGCGGGTTCGTCGCCTGGGACCTCATCACCCTCCGGCACTGGCCGTACTACCCCGGCGTGATCGCGGGCGTAGTCGTGGCCGTGGTGCTCGGCGTGGCCTTCGAGCGTCTTGTTTGCCGCCGCCTGCCGAGCGCCGCGGCTCGAACCGTGGCCACCCTGGGCCTTTTCCTGCTTGCCCAGGGCGTCGTGTTCGTTGTTCCCTGGTGGGGCAACACGTGGGGGCAGCTCTTCCCGTCGCCCCTGCAGGGCAAGAACATCAAGGTTCCCGCCGCCCGTTACGCCATCTCGTACGACCAGCTCGTCCTGGTGGCTACCGTGATCCTGTTTTTCATCGGCCTGCGCTTCATCCTGCGTCGCACCCGGTTGGGCATGGCCATGCGAGCCATCTCCGACGACCCCTCGGCCTCGCGACTCATGGGTGTCCGGGAACACCTGGTGTCGCCAGTGGTGTGGGGCCTGGCCTTCGGAATCTCCGGGCTTTCCACGATGCTCCTCGCCCCGATCGTGTTCCTGGAGAACAGCACGATCGTCGCCCTCACACTGAAAGCTCTCACCGTCACCTTCGTAGGCGGTCTGGTTTCCTTGCCCCTGACCGTCCTGGGAGCCACCGCGCTGGCGATGATGGAGGCATTCACCCAGGTGTATGCGCCTGAGGCCCGGGGTCTCTCGGATGCCTGGCCGTTCATCCTGATGGTGGTGGTGCTGGTGATCCGGCTGGCCCAGCGGCCGAAGAGCTTCGACGACCAGGCTCTGGCGGCGGCATGACCGCCACGGTGCTTGCTCGGGCCGAGAGGAATGCGCGGCGTGCCCTCCGCCCGGTCAGCAACCCGCCGCCCCGGCCGCCGGCCGTCACGACCCGGGCCCGGGTGGCCCGCGTGGCCGGC
>JAUZEX010000378.1 GCA_030838815.1 Actinomycetota bacterium | reverse complement strand
CTGGTACTGGATGCTCGTGAGGGTGACACCGCTCGGGAGTCCCGAATAGGTGCAGGCGCGCACGCTGTCCGGCGACTTGAGCTGCTCCATGGCCGACACTAGGGCGGCGTTGCCGTCAGCCTGCTTGCGGTTGATCGACGAGCCGATGAGCATCGTGCTCATGCCGCCGATGATCGCGAGGACCACGATCCCCATCAGCGCTGTTGACATCAGCACCTCAATGAGCGTTTCACCGGCCTCGGATCCCTCGTCGGAAAAGCGCCTTGGAAGCAACCTCATGAGAGGTTGACCGACCGGAAGATGCCGTACATGGCGGAGACAAGGGCGACGGCGACGAAGCCGACGACGAGACCCATGAAGATGATCACGGCGGGCTCGAACAGGCCGGTGAAGCGGGCGACCTTGTAGTCGAGCTCCCGCTCGAAGTAGACGGCGGCGCCTTCGAGCTGGTCGCCGAGCGTGCCGGTCTCTTCGCCGACGCGGAGCATCTGGCGGGCGGTGGCGGGGAAAAGGCCGGTGGCGGCGATGGGGCCGGCGAGGCCCTCACCGCGGAGCATGGCCTCGCGGGCGATGACGAGCTTCTCTTTCCAGACGACATTGTTGGTGCCGTCGGTGGTGACCGTCATGGCGTCGGGGAGCGGGACGCCGGCCTGGGTCATCGAGCTCAGCACGCGGCAGAAGCGCTCCAGGATGGAGTGGGAGACGAGGTCGCCGACGACCGGAAGCGACAGCACCATGCGGTTGCGGATCGCCCGACCTTTTTCGGTCCGCACCGACAGGAGACCGACCACGGCGAGGGCAAGGATGAGCAGCGGGAACACGAACCAGAACCGGGTCATCAGGTCAGTGGTGGCCAGCAGCATGCGGGTCGGGAGCGGCAGCTTGGCGTCGAGGGACGCGAAGAAGTCTTTGAAGCGGGGCAGCACGAAGCCGGCCAGGATCCCGACGGTGGCCACCGACATGCCGGCCACGATGCCGGGGTAGAGAAGGGCCGACATGATCTTGCGACGGGCTTCCATGTCGCGCTCGAGGTAATCGGACAACTGGTCGAGCACCGAGTCGAGGTTTCCGGTCAACTCGGCCGATTCGAGCATCCCCAGGTACACCGGCGGGAAGACCTCGGGGTGGGCCCGGGCGGCGCCGGAGAAGGTGGAGCCCGCCCGCACCGATTCGACGATGTCGTCCAGGGCCTTCCGGAAGACCTTGTTGGTCATCTCCTCCTGGATCACCTCGATGGCGTCGAGGATCGAGACGCCGGCCTTGAGGAAGGCGCTCAGCTGACGGGAGAAGTGCATCAGGTCCTTGGTCGGGACCTTTTTGCGGGTGATCTCGAACTGCATCACCGACTGGAGCGCCGACTTCTTCTCCTTGGCGCCCTGGAGGGCGAGGTCCTTCTCGAGGAGGGCGATGCCGAGGGCGGCGAGGCTCGATGCCTCGTCCTCGCCGGTGACCTGGGTGCCGTCGGGTGCGACCGCGTCGTATGTGAACCTGGGCATCGTGTCGTCCTTCAGCTCGCGTAGATGACGCGGATGACTTCGGAAATGGTGGTGGTGTCGTTTGCGACGAGGTTGAGGGCCTCGTGGAGCAGCGTGCGCATGCCCTGGGAGATGGCCATGCGCCGGATCTCCTCGACGGTGGCCCAACCGACGATGAGGCGCTTGATCTCGGGCGTGATCCGGAGGAGCTCGTAGACGCCGATGCGGTCCTGGTAACCGGTGTTGGCACAAAGGTTGCACCCCGCCCCGGCCCAGAACTTCTCCTTCTCGACCCCTCCGGCCTCGCGGTAGAAGACCATCTCTTCGTCGGTGGGCTCGTATTCCTCGGTGCACGACTGGCAGATCCGCCGCACGAGGCGCTGTCCCACCAGCGCCACCACCGACGAGGCAACGAGGAAGGCCTCGATGCCCATGTCGAGAAAGCGGTGGACGGCGGCGGCGGTGTCGGTGGCGTGCAACGACGACAGCACGAGGTGTCCGGTCAGCGCGGACTGGACAGCGATACGAGCGGTCTCGGCGTCGCGGATCTCGCCCACCAGGATGACATCGGGGTCCTGGCGGAGGATCGACCGCAGGCCCTCGGCGAAGGTGACCCCCGCTGTTTCGTTGATTTGGATCTGGTTGATCGAGGGGAGGATGTACTCCACCGGATCCTCGATCGTCATGATGTTCCGCTCGTTGCTGTTGATATCGCCCAACGTGGCGTAGAGCGTGGTCGTCTTGCCGCTGCCGGTCGGCCCGACGCACACGACCATGCCGAACGGCGACCGGACCAGCTTCGACCAGGTCTCGTGGGTGTCGGCCGGCATGCCGAGATCGGCGCCGGTGAACAGGGGGCGGCTCTTGTCCAGCAGTCGCATCGTCACCTTCTCACCGAACACGGTCGGTGTGGCGGCGATCCGGACGTCGAGGGCCCGTCCGTCGATCTCAAGCGAGGTCTGCCCGTCCTGGGGCCGTCGCCGCTCGACGATGTTCATCCCGCCCATGATCTTGATGCGGCTGACCAACGCCGGGCCCATATCAACGGGCAGGGCGGTCACGTCGTGCAGGGCACCGTCCACCCGGAACCGCACGCGCACCTGGTCGTTCTGCGGCTCGATGTGAACGTCGGAGGCCCGGTCCCGCAGCGCCTGGGCCAAAAGCAGGTTGACGACCTGGACCACCGGCGCCTCGACCTCGGATCCGTTCGCCGCCGGGGCGGCCGCCGTCGAGCTCGCTCGGCGCAGCGTGCCGCCCAGGGTGAAGGCCTTCACCTGCGAGTCGATGGCCCCGAAGGACCGGTACGTCGCCTCGATGATCCGGGTGAGTACGGACGCCGGCGCCACCAACAGCTCTATGTCGATGTCGTCGCCGGC
>JAUZEX010000295.1 GCA_030838815.1 Actinomycetota bacterium | reverse complement strand
AGGCCGGCGATGGCCTGGTCCTCGGTGCCGCGGTAGGTGAGGACGATGGAGGCGACGCCGAGGAGGTGGCTCAGGTAGGGGACGGGCGTCCCCTTGCGGGGCTGGTGGCGGTGGGCGGCCGAGGCGTAGAGGAGCGCCTGGTCGAAGCGGGGTCCCAGAGCCAGGAAGCCGGCGTGGCCTGTGCCGGGGGCGGGACAGGGCTTGGCACCGAAGCGGGCCATCACGGCGGCCACATCGGGCAGGGCGAGATCGTTCATGGATCCATCATTACACCCCGCCGACAGGCGGTCGGCCGGCGCGTCACACCCGGGCCGTACCTCACCCGCGTGACGGGGCGGATTCGTCCGATTTCCTTGCCCGGCAAGGGTTTGCGTCCTGTATCATGAGCGTGCTCATCCCGACGGAGGCGTACGAGACCTGGCTCGCCTCCGGCCAACCTTCCCCTTCGGGGGCAATCGGTGGCCCTGCCAGGAGTCGATGAGGAGAACCACAGGTGCACACCGATACTGCGGCGCGCCTCGACGCCTGGTTGCAGGCCGCCGAGGCGCCGCTGGCCGACCCCGCCGCCGGCTCCGGCGGCGAGGTTGCCGGCGACACTGACCACCCGGACCCGGCCGTCCCGCTCGGGAAGCTCTGGGTGCGCTTACGCAAGGAACGGGACCTCGAGCTCCACGTCCGCACGGGCTGGCTGTTCGGGACGGAGTTCGTCCAGCTGCTCGACTACGTCCCCTCGACCGGCCGCTACGAGACGAGCGTCCTCGTCGAACGGGCCCTGCTCGGGCGGCTCCTGGAGGACCTGGCGGCCCTCGACCGCTACGCCGCCGGCACCGCCGGGGTCCGACCGTGACGAGCCACTTCGTGAACGCCGCCGCCGCCATCGTGGCCGCGCTCGGCATCGAGCCCGAGTGGAGCGTGGCCGGGCCGGACGGGTGTGGGTTCGTGGCCGGCGAGCTCGGCACCTGGCTCGCCGTCCACCGCCGGGAGGACGGACCGGGGTGGCTCCACGTCGAGGTGCGGCTGGCCCGCGACGTCCCCGACGGGCCGGCGACGTGGGCGTTCCTCGACGACCGCAACAACGAGGCGCTGGTCGGGCGCTGGGTCCACGACCCGTCCACCGGCGTCGTCGCCCTCGCCGCCGACCTCCCCCTCGCCGCCGTCGACGGTGCCGGCCTGCCCTACGCCGTCGAGGTCGTGGCCGGGATGGTCAACACGGCCGAGACGCTGGCCCTGCTGTCCGCACCGCAGCGGGACCTCGGCGGCGCCAAAGCGCTCACCCTGGTCGGGGGCCGCCGGCGCCCCTCCTGGCACGCCGTCTGCGAGCACCTCCCCCGCCGGGTGTACCCGGCCGGCCGCCGCGACCGTGTCCCGGCGGAGGTCCTGACCCTGGTGCAGGACTCGTTCCTGTCGATCCTCCCGGGGTGGCTCGCCGACCACGACGCGCTCGAGACCATGGCCGAGGCGGAGGACGGTTCGCTGCTTGTCGTCCGGGCCGCCCGTCACCCGCACGCCGGGTGGGGCCTCATGGTGGTCCTCGGCGGGGAGCGGTACGGCTGCGACCCCGACGACGGCGCCCGCTACGCCGCGGCGCTCAACCGGCGGGAATCAGCGCTGGCGGTCGGCCCGGGCGGTGCGGCAGGCCCGCCGGCCGCGGGATGCTGGACCCATTACGGCGCCGGGCTCGAGTACCGCCTCTTCCTTCCCGCCGCCCTCCTCGCCGCCGTCGACGACCTCTTCGCCCCCGTCGCCTTCGTCGGGGCGTGCGTGCGAGGCGTGGCGGCGCGGGCCGATGCCACGCTCATGGACCGGGACCCGCCCCCGGCCGCCGGGCCGATCCTCGAACGGGCGGCCTGGCCGGGCGACGACGAGGCGGCGACGCCCGCCCGCCGGGACCCGATCAACGACGGACTCGACATACCGGAAGCGAGCATCTATCTCGACATGATGGGCCGGGCCTGCGCCATCACGGACGCGTCGTTCGCCCTGTGGCGTTCCCGGCTGGTTCCGGGCGACCACGACGAGGTGGCCGGGTTCATTCGGTTCTGCGAGTCGTGCATCGCCGACCGGGCCCGGCGCTCCGGGGCAAACCGGGACTGAAGGATCGGGCCCGGAAGTGACGTGCCGCACAAAACGGTCATTCGCCTGCGGGCTCCGACTAGTGCATGCTGGGAGGGAACGGCCACGTCCGGAGGGACGCCGATCTCGCCGTGAGGACCGGAGCGCTCTTGCGTATCGACCCAACCTGCATCCACGGCAACACCCCTGGTGCGTGCCTCGACTGCCACCGCGAGAAGAACAACCCGGATCTGAGGACGGGCGCAGGCAACGACCCGGATGGCCCCGTCAGGAACGACTCCGGCATCGTGCTCCAGGAGAGTGGCCAGAACTACTTCATCACCACCATCTCGGCGGACGACCCCGCCGACTACTGGAAGATCTGCAAGGAGAAGGGGCTGTGGGGAACCCGCCCGCACTCCTCCAAGGCCGCGGCCGAAGTGCGGGCCAACGATCTGATCGTCATCTGGGAGCTCAAGCGCGGCCTCCGGGCCATCCTGAAGGCGGTTTCCCTCTCCCAGCGGCCCCGGGACCCCGGCGAGTTTCCATGGGCGGATCCCGAACTCTTCGTCTACCTCTTCCCCATCGAGGTCCTCGTCGAGCTGGACGAGCCGATCGGGGACGACTTCGACCAACCCGACCGGATCTCGGCCCGGTTCCACCTCAAGAACGCCGACGCCCAGGCCGGCTTCCGCCGACTGGAGCGGGAGCAGATGAGCTTGATCCTCGACGCCGTGGCGACGGCCGCCAACTGACCGACCGACGTGCCGCTAGCCGGCGATGAACCCGAGGATGTGGTTGTTCACGTTTTGGGGCTTCTCGACCAGCATGAAGTGGCCGACGCCGTCGACCATCACGGCCTGGGATCTCGGCCCGATGAAGGGCGGGACCCGCTTCAGACCGTCGGCGTCGAGGGGGAACAGCCCGTCCTGGGAGCCGTGCAGGTAGAGGGTCTCCTGGGTGATGGGCTTGCCCCAGGTCTTGCCCTGTTCCTCGATCATGGGCGGCGACATGAACCGGTCGGGGTTGAAGAACGTCCGGTAGTAGCCGAGGGCGGCGTCGAGGTTGGCGGGGTCACGCAGGCAGTCCTTAGCGTGGGGAAGGTCGGCCTGGGCGTTGTAGCCCGGTGACCAGTCGGCCCAGATCCCGTCGATGAACTTGAAGTCGTCGGCCCGCACCGCGTCGTTGGACGCGTGCATCTGGAAGAACCACCAGTAGAACTCCCGCTTGATCTGCGGGTACTGGAACATCATCTGCCCGACGACCAGCAGGGGCGGGACGTTCATGATCACGATGCGCCGCCAGGCGGTCGGTTCGAGCTGGGCCGCGCCGTAGGCCGCCACGGTCCCCCAGTCGTGGGCGATGAGGACGGCCTTGTCGTCCCCCTTGAACGCCTGGCGCAGCGCGGCGACGTCGGCGGCGAGGTCGGTGGTGGTGCAGTAGCGGGCCGGGACCTGCGTGGGGGCGTAGCCCCGCATGTAGGGAACGACGGCGCGGTAGCCGGCCTGAGCCAGGGCCGGCATCAGGTACCGGTAGCTGAACGGCGAATCCGGGAATCCGTGCAGGCACAAGGCCAGTGGCCCCTGACCGGCTTCGAGGTAGTGGAACTGCAGCCCGTTGGCCTCCACGACCCCGGTCTGGAACGGTGCCGTGTCGGCGGCCGGCACCGGCGCCACCTCCGCCGTGGCACGGTCGTCCCACCCTCCGGCGACGACGCTCGACGCGATCACCGCCCCGGACGCCGCGGCCAGGAACGATCGCCGGCTCATCTGCTCGTGGTCGTCGTTGCTCCCCATGGGCGTCACGTCCTTCCCGGATGCGGCCCGTACACGCCGGCGAGCGCGACCCACCGTCACTGCAACCGTCCACCAGGTCGAGCTTCGTCCCCCTACGGTCGCCGTGGCCGGATCTTGACCTCCGGCCGTCCCATTGTCCAGAGCGCACCAACGCAGCCGACGCCGGGCGGCCGGACGGGCGATTCGAGCCCCGGGTATCGGCGGGGTTTGCTAGTCGACGGGGGGAGGCCGCTGATCGGCGAGCGGGAGCGGGCCTGGTTCGGGTTCGAAGCCGACGCTGACGGTCTGCTCGGGGCGGCGTTCCTCGGCCCGGGCGATGTCTCGCAGCACGTGCTGGTCGGCGTCGGTCAGGGGCGGCTGGAGGATGCTGCGGGGCCACAGGTGACGGGTCCGGACGACGTTGACCTCGGCGGCGTAGAGGCTGAGCTGGGCCACGAGGTTCAGCCAGCCCATGAGGCCGATGACGAAGGCGAACTGGCCGTAGATGGCCTGGGCGTGGCGGAGCTGGTGCTGCACGAGCGCCGTTCCCACCGTGAGCAGCACGGTGTAGCCGATCCCGCCCAGCACCGCCCCCAGGACCAGGTCGCCGGCGGCGACGTCGGCCGGGGTGAGGATCCGGAAGACGGCGAGATACAGCGCCACGTTGAGTCCGGCCGTGGCCAGGAGGAAGACGAGCCGCCAGAGCAGGCCCCGGCCGGTGAGGGTGGTCATGCCGCTGAGGGCGGTGCCGGCGGCCATGGCGGCCCCGGCCACGGTGAAGAACAGCACGCTGCGGGCCAGGCGGGGGAGGAACCCGGGGCGGACGACGCCCCGGACGTTCCACACCTGGGCCAGGGCGTGCTGCGCCGCCTGGGCCAACCCGAGGGACCCGTACAGCAGGCCGGCCAGGCCGATGGCCAGCCCGACCCCGCTGCCGGTGAGGGGATGGGGCGCGGCCCGGCCGATCTGCTGGCCCAGCACCGGGAACTGGTTCAGGGTGGTGGCGATGACGTTGTCCTCCACCGTGGCGCCGCCGACGAAGGCCAGGACCGTCGTCAGCACCAACAGCAGCGGAAAGAGGGCCATGAAGCCGTAGTAGGCGAGCTGGGCGGACAGTGCGGAGCACCGGTCGTCGCCGAACTTCTTGATCACCGCCAGGGCGAACCCGACCACCGGGCTCCGCTGCTGGAGCCGGTCGAGCCGACGGGCGAGCCGCTCAACGGCATGCACAAGCTGTCTCTCCCCACCTGGTGCGGGGACGAACCGTCCGCCGTCACAGGCAGCGGGTCACCGGACGGCGGTCAGCGGGCAGCTGGACGGGTTCGTCGCGGAAGGCGTGCAGGACGTCGATGTAGTCGGCCCGGTTGACGAGGACCTGGCCGAGGTTGGCCATGTGCTCGCTCTCGTCCTGGGTGTCGATGAGGACGACGCCGCCCTCCCGGAAGCGCTGGCAGAGGTCGACCACCGCCGCCTTGGAGGCGTCGTC
>JAUZEX010000259.1 GCA_030838815.1 Actinomycetota bacterium | reverse complement strand
GTGACCGCGGTGGCCGCGGCCGTCTCTCTGATCCCGGCGGCCGGCGCGAGCGCCGCGCCCGCCCGGCTCGCCGTTCCGAGCCTTCCGGCTCTCTCGTTGCCGGCCACCGGCCTGCCGGCGGTTGGAGGCTTCCCGGCCCTTGGAGCCTTCCCGGCCGGCGGCTTCGCCCCGGCGCTGACGTTCCAGGGCCCACAGGTGGCCATCGGACCGACCGTCATCGGATCCGTCTTCAACGGCGGGACTTCCGTCGTGGTGGCCAACGATCCCCCGGTCGGCAGCGGCAACGTCATCGGCTCGCCGTAAGGGTCGCGGCCAAGGAGAAATGTGATGCGCACTCCAAAGCTCGCCGCGATCGCGGCCGCCGTCGCCCCGCTCGTCCTGGCAGCTCCGGTTGCCCGGGCGAGCGCGGCCACAACCCCGCCCGCCTCGGCGCCCTCGCCGGCGGCGGCCCCGGTGTTCACCTTCATCCCGCCGAAGGTGGGACCGCTGCAGGTCATCATCGGAGCCACGTTCATCGGTGGGCAGCAGATCAGCCCGGGAGTCAACGTCTCCACCCCTGGAACCTCGCTCCCGCCCATCACCTGGACGCCTCCCTCGTCCTGATCGCGGACGAGCCTTCTCGATCTCGGTTGAAGCCCCGCCTTGGCGGGGCTTCTTCTGTTTCTGCGGCCGGGTTACGCGGTCGTCATGTGCCTCGGGCACGGTCGCGGTGGAGGATGCCGTTGAGCAAGAGGTCGACAACCTGCTGTGCGAAGCGGTCGGTGAGCGGGGCGTGGCCTTGCAGGATGCGGTGGTAGATCGCGCCGTAGACGAGGTCGAGCGCGACCTCGATATCGAGGTCGGCGGGCACCTCGCCGCGATCGATGGCTCGGGCGAAGGCCGCCTGCATCGGTTCGCGGCGCTGCTCTATGAAGTGGCGGCGGTAGTCGGCGGCGAACCCGGGATCCGATTGCGCCTCGGCGATCAGCGCGGCGATGACACGTCCGAACTGCCGCCGGCGGGCGTCGCGTACCCATGGGCGCACGAGCGCGAGCAGGTCGCCGCGCAGCGTTCCGGTATCGCGTGGAGGGCTGCCGGCGGACAGCCACTCCAGGAGCGCGTCGAGGGCGAGGCGCTCCCTGGACGGCCACCAGCGGTAGATCGTGGCCTTGCTCACGCCGGCCCGGTCGGCGACCGCGTCCATGCTGACCTGGCCACCGCCCTGGTCGAGCAGCAGGTCGGCGGCGGCCTGCAGAATCGCAAGGCGGGCCCTTTCGCTGCGCGGGCGCCCCCGGCGAGACGTCGTGTCGGCCGGTTCGCTCAGTGCTGTCTTCTTCATGTCGCTGACCTCGTGACGAATAAAACTATCCGTCTAGTTTCTACTAGACGACACAAGAAATCGCACGACGCCACTGCGAGCGTCCTCGCATCGGCCGGCGGGCCCAGGCCCGGCCCGGGCCCGCCTCAACAAATACAAAACGATACGATTAGTTTCGCTTTAGGGTCGCGGCCTATAAACGTCGTAAGTCAAAAAGGAGCACCACAACCAGACGTCAGGCGACCTTCCACCTGCCTGGCAAGGAGGTAAGACCTCATGTTCACTCGTAACCGCCTGTTTGCGGCCGCCACGGTCGCGGGCGCGCTCGCCCTTGCCGGTCCCGTCGTCAGCGCAAGCGCGGCGCTGACTCCCGGCGTCCAGGCGAGCGTCGGAGCAGCCACCGGATTCCCCGCGTACGGGCATCCGGGCAACGGGAACCCCTGGAACCACAACGGCCACGGCAACGGGAACCCCTGGAGCCACAACGGCCACGGCAACGGGAACCCCTGGAACCACAACGGCCACGGCAATGGCAACCCCTGGAACCACAACGGCCACGGCTTCGGGAACCCGGGTCCGTACGGGTCCATCGGCGGGAGCGCCTCCGGGTCGCTCGGTGGCATCGGCCCGCTTCCCGGGGCGTCCGTGGGCGTCGGTGTCGGCGCCACGGCCGGCCTGCCCGGCATCGGAGCCGGCCTCGGAGCCAACGCCGGCATCGGCACTTCGCTGAGCTAGTCGAACGCCGAGGCGGCCACCTTCCCCGCCCGGCGCACTCGACGCAAAGACCTGGAGGGGGCCTGAAGGCCTGAAAAGGTCCGCTGGACCGCGATCTCTCCCTCTCTCGCTGGACAGCCGGCCCCCTCCATGGTCTTACCCGGGCGAATCGCGCCCGGTGTCCTTCACGGCCGGCTCGTCAGCTCGAGCCGCCCGTGGAGCCATCCCCATCCCACTCCCAGAGCGGAACATGGTCGAGCGGGTGGAGCTCGTCGTCGGTGGTGGCTCGTGAGTTCTGCTGGGCCACGCCGGCGCCGAACTCGATGTGCGAGCGAACCGCTTCGCGGAACGGCGCGTCGCCGGGCAGACGGGCCTCGTCGAGCGCCTCGAGGTAGAGGGCCACGAACCGTTCCCGTTGCTCGTCGGTGATCCCGTGGCCGCGGTGCACCTTGACGAGGTGGTCGAAGCCCAGCTCCCTCGTGAAGCGGTCCGGCCCGCCGAAGGACTCCGCGGTGAACCAGGTCAGGTGCTCGACGTGGTGGGGCTGACCCTCCCCGAACAGCGGCTGCAGCAGCAGATCGGCGAGCACCTTCGAGTAGAAGAGGTCCTCGAGCCGGTGCAAGGCGGCGTCGCCGCCGGCGTGCTCGTACATGCTGGTCATTGAGGCGGAACCTACCGACGTGATCAGGTGCCCACCGAAGGCGCCGCGAACGTGAACATGCGCTCGGCCTCGATGCGCGCGTAGACGGGCCCCGAGTCGAGGAAGTGCTCCCACTCGGCGCCGTATCGCGGCACGTAGATGTCCAGCAGCGCACGCCGCAGGCCCGCGCCCTCCTCACCCTGTACGTCGACCGGGACCGCGCGCCCGTGGACGGTGATGGCGAGCTCCTCGCCCGGGAGGTGCGTGGCGCTCACGTGCGGTCGTGCGCGGATATGCCGGAAGCGGACCGAGTCGGGCGCCGAGCCGAAGTGGAACGCGCCGCGGTGGAAGATGCCGTCGACCGGTCCGACGATCGGTCGACCGTCCGCGGTCACCGTGGCAAGCGCGAGCAGGCACATGCCGGTCAGCCGCTCGACGACCTGCTGGGCGCCGAGCC
>JAUZEX010000238.1 GCA_030838815.1 Actinomycetota bacterium | reverse complement strand
CGTGACCCTGGCCATCAGTGACGTGCAGGGTGTGGCCCGGCTCGTGGTCCCCGGCGACCACGTGAACCTCATGCTGACGGCCGACAAACCGGTCGGGCCCGGAGCGGGGGCTGCGGCGGCGAATGGCGAGAAGGAGACGCAGTTCGTCCTCCAGAACGTCGAGGTCCTGGCCGTGGGGAACTCCACCACGCTCCAACCCGGGGAGGCCGCCGCCTCGGACGCCACGAACACCGCCGCCGGACAGGCCAAGACGGTCGACTCCGGGCTCATGACCTTCGCCGTACCCGGGCTCGACGCCGAGCGGGTCGTCAACGCCAGCGAGACGGGCTCCATCCACCTGACCCTCGTTCCGCCGGACTACGCGCCGGCCCCGGTCCCCCCGGTGAACCGTGGCAATCTCTTCTCATAACCTCAATGTGACCGACGCTGAAGAGGCTGTGAGCGTGCCTGCCGGCGAGGTGCGGTCGTTCGCCCTCGCGGTCGTCGATCCCGATCCGAAGCTCCGCACCCGCCTGGCCCTGCAACTGGGTGAGGAGGCCGATGTCGTCACCTACTCCGAGGTGGCGGCGCTGGCCGAGTACCAGCCGCCGGGCCGGCAGCTGGTGGTGATCTTCGGGCCGGGCTTGGCCGACGCGCCGGGACTGTCCGACATCGAACGGTTCACCCGGGCCCGCCCCGACGCCGGGGCGATCCTGGTGGCGGCCGAGCTGTCGACCGGCCTGCTGCAGCAGGCGCTGCGGTCCGGCGTGCGCGACGTACTCGGCGCGCCGACCGAGGCCTACTCCCTGCACGAGTCGGTGGAACGGGTATCGCGCACGCTGACCACGGTCCCCACCCTTCCGTCCGCAGGTCTTGCGGGCGAAGCCCCCGAACTGGGGCGCGTGATCACCGTTTCGTCCACCAAGGGCGGCTCGGGAAAGAGCGTGGTGGCCACCAATCTGGCCACCAGCCTGGCCCAGCGGACGTCGCGGCCGGTGGTGCTGGTCGATGCCGACCTGCAGTTCGGCGACGTGGCCGTGATGATGCGCCTGGCCGCTCCCCACACGCTGGTCGACGCCGTGTCGGCCCAGGGCCGGCTCGACGCCCAGTTCCTCCAGAGCCTGCTGTGTCGCCACGAGCCGAGCGGCCTGTTGATCCTTCCCGCGCCGCTCGAGCCGTCGTTCGCCGAGCGGGTGTCGGGGGCCGACATGGTCCGGATCGTGGAGATCCTCCAGAGTTTCTGCGCCTATGTGGTGATCGACACGCCGGCCCAGTTCAACGACGTGGTCCTGGCCCTGATCGAGCATTCCGACGACATTCTCATGGTGGCCGGGATGGACATCCCGAACATCAAGAACACCAAGCTGGGGCTCCAGACCTTGCGGATGCTGGGCGTGCCGGAGGAGAAGCTGCTCCTGCTCCTCAACCGGGCCGACTCCAAGG
The DNA here is from genome assembly GCA_030838815.1 of Actinomycetota bacterium. Classification (GTDB taxonomy): domain Bacteria; phylum Actinomycetota; class Acidimicrobiia; order IMCC26256; family BP-133; genus BP-133. The sequence continues at coordinate 9,933 of JAUZEX010000238.1, read as the reverse complement.
TGCAGCTCGACGTGGCCGAGGTCGAGCGCACGCTCGGCATCAAGGCCGGCTGCCTCGTGCCGAACGACATCGTCGTGCCCCAGACGGTGAACAAGGGCGTGCCCGTCGTGCTCGACGCCCCCCGGTCGGACGTGGCTCGGGCTCTCGAGCGCCTGGCCGGAAAGTTCTGCGACGCCCCGGCGGCACCGTCCTCGGTGCCGGCCAGGAAGGGGCGCTCGCTGTTCGGTCGGACGTGAACCACCGTGGCGTCTTCTAGGCCCGTGCACAAGGGAAGGAACCTCGATGTCCCTCTACCAACGCCTGCACGAGGTGCAGCGCAGCGACTCTCCCGAGTTCGGCTCGGGGCGCGACCCCGTCCTCGACGAGCTGCGCCAGAGGGTCCACCACCTCCTCATCGAGGAGGTCGGGCCGCTCCTCTACGACCGGCGCATCGGTGAGGACGAGCTGCGCCGCCAGCTCCAGGAGCACCTCAAGGTCATCCTCGGCCGGGAGAAGGTGCCGCTGTCGACGGTCGACCGGACGCAGCTGGTCCAGGACCTCACCGATGATGTCCTCGGCTACGGGCCCATCAGCGGGCTGCTGGCCGACCCCGACGTCACCGAGGTCATGGTCAACGGGCCGACCAAGGTGTACATCGAGCGCAACGGCAAGATCGTCAAGTCGGGGGCGTCGTTCATCGACGAGAACCATCTCAAGCGCATCATCGAGAAGATCGTCGCTCAGGTCGGGCGGCGCGTCGACGAGTCGGTTCCGATGGTCGACGCCCGCCTCCCGGACGGATCCCGTGTGAACGCTGTGATCGCGCCACTAGCGATCGGCGGTCCCTTCCTCACGATCCGGAAGTTCGCCAAGGACCCGTTCAGCGTCGAGGACCTGATCAACTTCGGGTCGTTCTCCCGCACGGTGGCCCAGTTCCTCGACGCCTGCGTGAAGGGTCGCCTCAACGTCATCGTGAGCGGCGGCACCGGCACCGGCAAGACGACAGCCCTCAACGTGCTGTCGTCCTTCATTCCCCATGACGAGCGGATCGTCACGGTGGAGGACGCCAAGGAGCTCCAGCTCCATCAGGACCACGTGCTGGCGCTCGAGGCCCGCCCCCCCAACATCGAGGGGAAGGGCGAGGTCCGTATCCGGGACCTGGTGCGGAACACGCTGCGGATGCGGCCCGACCGCATCGTGGTCGGGGAGTGCCGGGGCGGCGAGGCGCTCGACATGCTCCAGGCCATGAACACCGGCCACGACGGGTCGATCACCACCATCCACTCGAACTCGCCCCGGGACACGCTGGCCCGGATCGAGACCATGGTGCTGATGGCCGGTATGGACCTGCCGGTGCGGGCCATCCGGGAGCAGATGGCATCGGCGGTCGACCTGATCGTGCACCTGACCCGGCTGCGGGACGGGTCCCGCCGGGTCACCCACGTCAGCGAGGTGCAGGGAATGGAGGGCGACGTGATCGTGCTCCAGGACCTGTTCCTGTTCGACTTCGGGATGGGCGTCGACGAGAACGGTCGCTTCCTCGGGCACCTGAAAAGTACCGGAATCCGGCCCAAGTTCGGGGAGCGCCTGGCCGACAACGGGATCCGGCTGCGGCCGGAGATCTTCGCCCAGGAGACATTCGTGCGCCGCATGTCCGGGTCCCGATGACCCCCGGCGGAGCGAGGCGGGCGATCCTGGCCCTGGCCGGTCCGTTCGTCGCCGTCATCCTGGCGCTGCCGGGGGTCGCATGGGCCGAGGGTCCTGTGGTGCGCAACGTCGACACCAGCGCCTACCCCGAGGTGAAGCTCGAAGTCCGGATCCCCGGTGACGCCCCCAGTCTGACGGACTTCCACCTTCGGGAGAACGGCGCGGTGATCCCCGACTCCAGTCTCAAGGTCGCGCCGCTGCGCCAGACCTCGATCCCGGTCGGCACGGTGCTGGTCATCGACACGTCGGGTTCGATGAAGACGAAGGGGGCGATCGGGGCGGCCAAGGCCGCCGCACACCAGTTCATCGCCGGGCGCGGCCCCAACGAGTGGACGGCGGTGGTGTCGTTCTCCAGCGCGGCGGTGGTGCGGGCCGGCTTCACCCAGGACGCCGGGACGCTCGGAGCGGCGATCGAAAGCCTGCAGCCGGCGGGTGAGACTGCGCTCTGGGACGGGCTGACGACCGCCGCCCATCTCTACGACCAGCGACCCGACCTGCAGCCCAACCTGATCCTCCTGTCCGACGGCGCCGACTCCATCAGCGCCGCCAAGGAGAGCCAGGCGGTCTCCGCCCTCGCCGCGGCGCACACCGCCGTGTACGCGATCGGGATCGCCTCCGACGCGTTCGATCCCGCCGTCCTCTCCCGCCTGGTCGGCGCCTCCGGCGGTTCGGCCACCACCAGTGGCAACCCGTCCGACCTGACCGCACAGTTCGCCAAGATCCGCTCGGCCATCGAGAACCAGTACGAGATCACCTATCGCTCGGTGGCCGCCGGTGGCGCGCTGGCCCTCGACCTCACCGCCGGTGGGGTCAGTGTGGCCGTGCAGACCCGGGCCGGCTCGGTGGGGTCGGTTGCCGCCCCGACGCCGGTCAAGGCGCCCCACGACCTGTTCACCAAGGCCGGGGGGAGGGACCTGCTGTTGCTGCTGGCCGCCCTGGCTGCCGCGCTCGGGGCCTTTGCCCTCTTCACCATCTTCGGCCGCCGGGAGGACACCCTCGACAACCGGATCGGCCACTACGGCGGCACCGCGCCCGTCCTCGAGGACGCGGCCGGCGCCGGGCCGGGATCGGGGTTCGTCGAGAGCAGCATCGTACGGCGGGCCGTCAGGCTCACGTCGAAGATGGCCGAGCGGGGCGGCCTCCTGGTCAAGGTGGAGCGGCTGCTGGAGCAGGCCAACCTGCCCTTGCGGCCGGCCGAGGCGCTGTTCTTCTATGGCGCCGGCGTGACGCTGCTCGGGCTTCTGGCCGTGACCGCGGCGCCGTCGCCGGCCGCGGGGCTCGTCCTCGCCGCCATCGTGGCCGCCCTGCCGGTGGTCGTCGTCCGCCAGCTCCGCAAGCGCCGGCTCAAGGCCTTCGAGGCTCAGCTCCCCGACACGCTGAACCTGCTGTCGGGCTCGCTGCGGGCCGGCTACTCGTTCCTGCAGGGGATGGAGGCCGTCGTGCAGGAGACGTCCGACCCGATGGCCCGGGAGCTTCGGCGGGTGCTGGCCGAGGCCCGCCTCGGCCGGCCCATCGAAGACGCCCTGGGCGATGTCGCCGTCCGCATGGAGAGCACCGACTTCGACTGGTCGGTGCTGGCCATCCGCATCCAGCGGGAGGTCGGTGGGAACCTGGCCGAGCTCCTCCAGACCGTGGCCGAGACGATGATCCAACGGGGCCGGCTGCGGGGCGAGGTCAAGGCGCTCACCGCCGAGGGCCGGATTTCCGGAGTCATCATGGGCCTGCTGCCCGTCGGCCTCGGCCTGTTCATGTTCACGGCCTCGCCCGGTTACATCAACGACCTGTTCAACTCCCTGACGGGCTGGTCGATGGTCATCGGCTCGACGGTGATGGCGGCGGTCGGCTTCGCCTGGATCCAGAAGATCATCAAGATCGAGGTCTGACGTATGGTGCTCTTGATTGCCGTGGTCGGGATGTTCGCCGCCGTGCTGGTGGCCACCGTCGTCTTCCTCTCCGCCGGCGAGGAACGGCGCGATGTGCGCGACGCGCTGCGGAACCTGGCCGACTACGAGCTCCCGTCGAACATGCGGGAGCAGGAGATGCTGAAGTCGATCCAGGAAAGAATCGTGGCACCGTTCGTGGCCGGGCTGTCCGGGCTCCTGGGCCGGTTCACGCCAGCCGGGTACAAGCAGGCGGTGCGGGACAAGCTGGTGGCGGCCGGAAGCCCGGGCGGGCTCGACGCCGACCGCTTCATGACCCTCAAGGTGTTCGGCGCCGTATCGGTGGTGTTCTGGCCCTACTTCGCCTTCAAGCTGGCCGGCCTCGGCGGCTTCTACGGGATGATCGTCACCGGGCTGATGTGGGGCATCTCGTTCTTCGGGCCCGACGTGTGGGTCCAGCGCAAGACCGACCAGCGCCAGTACGAGATCGCCACCCGGTTGCCCGACGTGCTCGACCTGCTCGTCATCTCGGTGGAGGCTGGCCTCGGGTTCGAACAGGCCATCGATCGGACGGTCGACGCCGTGCCCGGCGCCCTGGCCGACGAGTTCCGCCGGATGCTGCAGGAGACGCGGATGGGCTCCACCCGGGCCGAGGGGCTTCGGGCCATGGACGAGCGCTGCCAGGTGCCGGAGCTGCGGTCGTTCATCCTGGCCATGCTCCAGGCCGACACCTTCGGCGTGTCGATCGGGCGGATGCTTCGGGCCCAGGCCGACGACATGCGGATCCGCCGCCGCCAGCGGGCCCAGGAGCAGGCTCAGAAGGCGCCGGTGAAGATGCTCTTCCCATTGATCTTCTGCATCTTCCCCAGCCTGTTCGTCGTGATCCTCGGCCCCGCTGTCCTCCAGATCACGAAGGCGGGTCTGACCTGACGGCCTAGAAGGCGGGGTGCCAGCCGGACTGTGGCGTGGTCCACTGGCCGTTGGTGCAGCAGGCGGCGACTCCGACGACCAGCGGGCCGGAGCGGTTGCCGGGGCCGAAGGTCGGGGGCGGCAGGTAGCCCGACTCATAGCCGTTCATCTTCGTCTCCCACGTCTGGACGAGGCCCTCGCGCGTCGGATTGGGACCGGCGCGGCGGAGCCCTTCGATGGCGCTCCTCAACAGTGAGTAGAAGATCAGCAGGAGGTCGTCGCTGTCGACGCCGGAGTTCGGCGCGGAGCGGCGCATGATCTCCGAGTAGTGGCGACCCTCCGGTGATTCGAGCGTCGGGGTCGTGCGCAGCATGCGGATGCCGTCGGCGGAGCCGCCACTGGCCTCGGCAACGACATTGAAGCCCCAGCTCGGCCCGACCCCGGTCCAGGTGGGGCGATAGCCAAGGGCCCGGGCGTCGCGCAGCATGCAGATGCCTCCCAGGGGCCCGTTCATCATGAAGACGAGCTCGACGCCGTGGGCCTGGAGGTTCGACACCTCGTTGGCGCACGTCGACTGGTTCTGGGCGATGGGCTGCTCGAAGATGACGTTGAGCCCGAGTTCCCGGGCCTTGTCCCTGAAGGCGTTCTTGGCGTCGATGGCGGTGCTGGTGCCCTCGTAGACGACGCCGATCTTCTTGCCGCTACCGCCGAGGACGTTCTTGATGAAGCCCGGGAGGATCGTGGCCTGGTGGGCCCAGTAGGCGTAGACGGGGAAGACGTAGGTGAGCGAGAGCGCCACCTTCCGGTCGATGTTTCCGACGACCATGGGGATCTTGTGCTGCTCGGCCAGCGGAGCGAGCACGACGTTCGACTCGCCCACTACCGAGACGAGGGAGAAGACCTCGTCCTTGGCCCGCTTCTCCTCGACCTGGATCGTGCTGGCGTTGGCCGTTCCGTCGTCGTAGTACTTGAGCACCACCCGGCGCCCGTTGATCGGGCCGGCCTCGTCGAACGCCGCCTGGGCCACGGCGGGGGCGTTGCGGCCGATCCCGGTGTAGGCGCCGGTCTTGGGATAGAAGACCCCGATCGTCATCGTGTCCCGGGTGAGCCCGGTGGTCGTACCGTGACCGGCGGGGACGGCCGCCGGGTCGGGAACCGGCGCGGTCCCTGCGCCGCTCACGGGTGAGGCCGGCGATGACGGTCCGGAACCGGTGCCCGCCGCCGCGGCGGCCGGCGGCGGGGCCGGACCGGAAATGGCGGTGGCGCCGCCGCCGGCCACAGGCGCCCCGTGCCCGGCCGCCAAGGCGGCCTGGCGGGCGGCGCGGGCGGGGGGACCGGATGTCGCCGTGCTCGACGGCGCGCCGGGCGCCGCTCCCGTCACCGTGTCGCCGGCGACGGTGCGGTCGTCGACTGACCGTGGGGATCCGGTGGCCGGGGGGTTGCCGGGCTGGCCCGCTGGCGCACCGGTGCCGATGGCGGCGCTGCGGTACTTCCCGACGTCGCCGGCACAGGCGGTGGCGGTCAGGGCGACCAGGAGGACGAGGGCTCGGGCAGCACCCTTTCGGTGGGCCATCAGAAGGCGGCCCGCCAACCGATCTGCGGCGAGGTCCACTGACCGTTGGTGCAGCAGGCGGTGACGCCGACGAGGAGGGGCCCCGAGCGGTTGCCCGGCCCAAACGTCGGCGGCGGCAAGTAACCCGAGTCGAAATCGTTCATCCTCGTCTCCCACGTCTGCACCAGGCCTTCCCGGGTCAGGTCCGGCCCGGTCCGGCGCAGTCCCTCGATCGTGCTGCGCATCAGGGCGTACTCGAGGAGCATGATGTCGTCGGTGTCGGCGCCGCTGTCGGGGGCGGCCTTGCGCATGAGCTCGGCGTAGTGCCGGCCGGCCGGTGTCTCGAGGGTGGTGCCGGTGGCGAGGGTGCGGATCCCGTCGGCGCCGCCCCCGCTGGCCGTGGCCACCACGTTGGCGTTCCAGCTCGCGCCGACGCCCGTCCACATCGGCTTGTAGCCGAGCGCCTTGGCGTCGCGCAGCATGCAGACGGCACCCAGCGGGCCATTCATCATGTAGACGAGCTCGACGCCGTGGGCCTGGAGGTTCGACACCTCATTGGCGCAGGTCGACTGGTTCTGGGCGATCGGCTGCTCGAAGATGACGTTCAGCCCCAGCTCTTTCGCCCTCTCCTTGAACACGTTCTTGGCGTCGATGGCCGTGCTGGTCCCTTCGTAGACGACGCCGATCTTCCTGGCCCCGGCCTCGAGGGTGTTCTTGATGAAGCTCGGCAGGACGGCCGCCGCCCGGGACCAGTAGACGAAGACGGGGAAGGCGTAGGTCAGGGGCTCGGCCACCTTCCGGTCGATGTTGCCGACCACGATCGGGATCTTGTGCTGGTTGGCGAGCGGGGCGAGCACGACGTTCGACTCGCTGATGATCGACATCAGGGAGAAGACCTCGTCCTTGGCCCGCTTTTCCTCCACCTGGATGGTCCCGGCGTTGGCCGTCCCGTCGTCGTAGTACTTCACCACGAGCCGGCGGCCGTTGATGAGCCCGGCCTCGTCAGCCGCAGCCTGGACGACGGCCGGGACGTTGCGGAACAGACCGGTGTAGGCGCCGCTTTTCGGATAGACGACCCCGAGGGTGATCGTGTCCTTCGTGATCCCGATCGTGGTACCGGCTCCGGGGACCGGCGTTGGGACCGTGGCGCTGGTGCCCGGTCCTCCGCCGGTGGCCGGCCCGGCCGGCCCGGAACCGGTCCCCGCCGCCGACGGCGGCGGAACCCCCGCCGCGCCGGAGGAGCCGCTGGGGCCGGCATCAGTGGTGGCGGCCGTCGCGCCGGAGGCGCGGGAGAAGCGAGCGGCGGGGCCGGACGCCGGCGTGACCGAGGAGGCGACGGCGCCCGTCAGGACCTTCACCGCCGGGCTGCCGGCGGGGATCGTGGTGTCGGTCACCGCCGCCGGGGAGGAGCCGTCGGCGGCGGCGAGAGCGCCCTGACCGGTGCCGGCCGCGGCGGCCGGTGCGCCCGGTAGGGCCGTCGGGCCGCCGTAGCCGGCGGCGGCGTTGCGGTACTTGCCGACCCCCCCGGCGCAGGCCGTCCCGGCCAGGGCGACCAGAACGATGAGAGCCCGGACCGGCAGGCGGCCGGCTCGGGCGGGGCGGGCGTGGCGCTGCGGAGCGTCAGGTCCCATGGTCGTCACCCTTCTGTCGCACCGGTCGCGCCGGTGGTCGCGAGATGACCGCCGAGGTAGGTCGAGGCGACCCGCTCGTCGTGGAGGAGGTCGGCGGCACGGCCGGAGAGCCGGACGCCGCCCCGTTCAAGGACGTAGGCCCGAGCGGCGATCTCGAGGCTGGCTCTGGCGTTCTGCTCGACGAGGAGGATCGACAGCCCGGCCGCCCCGAGCCTCGCCAGGGCCTCGAACATCTCGTCGGTGGTGGCGGGCGCCAAGCCGAGCGACGCCTCGTCGACCATGAGCACCCGGGGCGCCGACATGAGCCCCCGGCCGACGGCCAGCATCTGCTGCTGGCCGCCGGAGAGTGACGAGGCCCGCTGCCCGCGGCGCTCGGCCAGCACCGGGAAGAGGTCGTAGACCCGCTCGAGGCACGCCCGCCGGTCGGCGTCGGCGGCCCGGCGGGCGACGGCGGGAACCTCCAGGTTCTCGAGGACCGTGAGGTCGGCGAACACCCGCCGCCCTTCCGGCACGTGGACCACGCCGGCCCGGACGCGGGCGGGGGCGGAGAGACGGGTGATGTCCTCGCCGTCGAGGCTGATGGCCGCGCCCGCCTTGACCAGGACGCCGGAGATCGTGCGCAGCAGCGTCGTCTTGCCCGCCCCGTTGGCACCGAGAACGGCCACGATCTCGCCTTCGGCGACCTCGACGTTGACGTCGTGCAGCACTTCCACCGGGCCGTACCGGCTCGACGCCACCGCCGCCCGCAACCTGACGGTCATGGTCTCCCCGCCGCTTTCCCGAGATAGGCCTCGATCACCTTCGGATCGCGCCGGATCGCCTCGGGCGGCCCCTGGGCCAGCAGCGTCCCGAAGTCGAGGACGTAGACGTACTCGACCGTCGACATGGCCAGCGCCATGTCGTGCTCGATCATGAGGATCGTGGTGCCCTCGGCGCGGTGAAGGTCGCGCAGCAGGGCACCGAGCCGGACCCGTTCGGGGGCACCGAGCCCGGACGCCGGCTCGTCGAGGAGCAGGAGCCGCGGCCGGCGGGACAGGGCGGCGACGAGCTCGACCAGCTTGGCCGTGCCCACGGGGAGCCGGTCCACCCGCTCGTCGAGCACAGCGGTGAGCCCGAGCCGATCGAGCATCGCCGAGGTCCGATCGTCGGACGGGAGCCCGGAGCGGCGGGCGAAACTGAGCCGCAGCTCGCCGGCCAGGCTGCCTCCTTGGCGGGCGACCCGGAGGTTGTCGGCCACCGTGGCCTGCTTGTCGAGGCCGATGTTCTGGAACGTGCGGGCCAGGCCGGCCCGGCCCCGGCGGGCCGGGGACCAGGCGTCGATGCGTTGCCCGGCCAGGCGGACCCGCCCGGCGGACGGCGTCACGAAGCCGCTGACGACGTTGAAGAACGTCGTCTTGCCGGCGCCGTTGGGGCCGATCAGGCCGACGAAGGCGCCTTCCCGCACCGCCACCGTGACCCCCTCGAGCGCCCGAACGGCGCCGAAGGCGACGGTCACGCCGGCGACGTCGAGCACCCGGCCCCGGCCCGGCGGGAGGCGGCGGCGCCGGTGGCGCCGTTCGCCGGTCGGCCGGGACGCCGGAGGCGTCTCCGGGCGGTCGACCACGATGCTCACAGGCGGAGCCCACGGCCGGCGCCGTCCTCGACCGCCAAGGCCTGGATGCGCTTCACCTCGAGCGTCTGGAGCCAGTCTTTGGTGTCGGACACATCGTGCTCGAGGTCGTCGATGCGGTCCCGGAGCTCCTCCACGCCATGGCGGATGGCCCGCAGGTCGTCGGAGCGCAGCAGGCCCGTCCCCAGGACGATGAGTCCGAGCCCGACGAGCCCGCCGCTGGTCATATAGGAGAGCTGCACAGCCACCACCGGCGTGGACTGCACACCGGTCCAGCCGGCGCCGATGGCGACGAAGCCGGCCGTGATGACGGCCCAGGCGATCAGGGTCTGGCGACGGTTCATGATGCTCCTCCGGAGACGTGGGCGGGGACGGCGGCGCGGCGTCGGGCCAACGCGGCGTGCAGCGACTGCTCGAGGCCGTTGAGGCCGGCGGGCGAGGCGATGACCACCGCCAGGATGGCCATGGGGCCCAACAGGTCGATGAAGCGGCCGAGGCTGCGGAACAGGACGGGGAAGGCGGCGAAGCCGGCCGCCGCCTGCAGGGAGTTGAAGATCGGGCCCGGCCCGCCGAGCAGGACGGCCGACAGGTACAGCACCGCCCGGTTGACGGGGAAGGCCCCCGGGCCGACCCGCCCGATCGAGATGACGGTGAAGGCGCCGGCCA
>JAUZEX010000236.1 GCA_030838815.1 Actinomycetota bacterium | reverse complement strand
ATCAAGGTCATGAACCTGGTCTCGCTGCTCACGCTGCCGGCCATCATCAAGCTGCAGGACAACGACCCGGCCCGGTTCACCATCGCCGGGATCGCCCTGGTCGTGCTCATCGGCGCCGTCGCCTTCTCGAAGCGCAAGGGCGAAGCCATGGACGCCGGGAGCCCCGCCGCCGCCCCCGCCACGGCGGGCATGAAGGCCTAGCGCCCGTCCGACAAGAACACCGCTACACCCGAAACGGGCCCCGGGAGATCCCCGGGGCCCGTTCGCGCTGTAATGCAGCCCATGAGTCTTCGTGAGCTGCTCCGGGCCCGGCCCGACGACGACGATCCGCTGGCCCGTCACAAGACCGACAGTCACCCGGGAGCGAAGACCAAGAAGAAGGCGATCGAGCAGCTCGCCACCGATGGGGAGCAGCTCGCCGGTCTCCAGGAGCGGCTGTGGGCCGAACACTTCCGCACCATCCTCCTCGTCCTCCAGGGCATCGACACCTCGGGGAAGGACGGCACGATCGATCACGTGATCGGCCAGGTCAACCCGCTCGGGTGCCGGATCACGTCGTTCAAGAAGCCGACGCCGGAGGAGGCGAAGCACCACTTCCTGTGGCGGATCCGCCGGGCGCTGCCCGAGCCGGGCCAGATCGGCGTGTTCGGCCGGTCCCACTACGAGGATGTGATCGTTCCCCGGGTGCACGGCGGCCTCACCGAGGCCGCGCTCGATCGGCGCTACGCCGAGATCGCCACGTTCGAAGCGGACCTGGCCGCCGGGACGACGACGGTCGTCAAGTGCTTCCTCCACATCAGCTCCGACGAGCAACGGGAACGCCTCCTGGCCCGGCTCGACGACCCCGACAAGCGGTGGAAGTTCGAGGAGGGCGACATCGAGGAGCGGGCCCTGTGGCCGAAGTACCAGGACACTTTCCGGGAGGTGCTGCGCCGCAGCAACCCCGAGGACGCCCCCTGGTACGTGGTGCCGGCGGACCGCAAGTGGTACCGCAACTGGGCCGTCGGCCGGATCCTCCTCGAGACGCTGGTGGAGATGGCCCCCGAGTACCCCCGGCCGGCGCTCGACATCCCGGCCCTCAAGGCCCGGCTCAGTCCCCCGCCGCGTCTTCGGGCCGTGAAGTAGCCCGCCGGCTCCGCCGGAACTCGAGGACGACCGGGATGGCCGACAGGGCGGCGATGACCAGGATCACCGGGAGCAGGTAGTTGTCGATGCCGTGGACGGTCTTGCCCAGCGTGTAGCCCAACAGGGTCACGCCGATCGCCCACACCAGGGCGCCGATCACGTTGTAGGTCACGAACGTGCGGTACCGCATGGTGCCGATGCCGGCCAGGATCGGGGCGAACGTCCGGACGGCGGGGATGAAGCGGGCCAGGACGATCGTCCGGGAGCCGAATTTGTCGAAGTAGTCGTTGGCCCGCTCGACGTACTCGGCCTTGAAGAGCCGGGAGTTGGGCTTGAACAGGGACGGGCCGAGCCGGTTGCCGACGGCGTAGGCGACCTGGTTTCCGATGACGGCGGCGGCGAAGCTGCCGAGCAGCACCGCGAGGATGTTGAGCTTGCCCTGGGACGCCAGCAGGCCGGCGGTGAAGAGCAGCGTGTCGCCGGGCAGGAAGAAGATCAGGCTCGACTCGGCGAAGATCGTGACGATCAGCCCGATCGTGCCGAACGTCTCGATGAGGTGTTTTTCCACGTCTGGGCACCATAATCCGGGGCCACGCGTGACACGCGAGCCGCCCGTCTGGCACCCTGGCGCGCCGAACGGGCGCCAAAGCGCTATGGAGGTACCGTGCCGAAGCCCCTCGTGATCGTCGAATCGCCCGCCAAGGCGAAGACCATCGCGGGCTTCCTCGGCTCCGGGTACGCGGTGGAGTCGAGCATCGGCCACATCCGTGACCTGCCCCGCAAGGCCCAGGAGGTCCCGGCCGCCTACAAGGACGAGCCCTGGGCCAAGCGCTGGGGCGTCGACGTCGACAACGACTTCAAGCCCCTCTACATCGTCCCGGCGGAGAAGAAGGCGCAGGTCACGAAGCTGAAGGCGCTCCTCAAGGACGCCGACGAGGTCTATCTCGCCACCGATGAGGATCGGGAGGGTGAGGCCATCGCCTGGCATCTCCTGGAAGTGCTCTCGCCCCGCGTGCCCGTCCGGCGGATGGTGTTCCACGAGATCACCAAGGCCGCCATCCAGGACGCCGTCGCCCACTGGCGCGAGCTCGACCGCAAGCTGGTCGACGCCCAGGAGACCCGCCGGATCCTCGACCGCCTCGTGGGCTGGGACATCTCCGAGGTGCTGTGGAAGAAGGTTTCCCCCCGCCTGTCGGCCGGCCGGGTGCAGAGTGTCGCCACCCGGCTGGTGGTCCAGCGGGAGCGGGGCCGGATGGCTTTCCGCTCCGCCGGCTACTGGGACCTGGAGGGCACCTTCGCCGCCAAGGGCGTGACCTTCGGGGCCACCCTGACCAGCGTCGACGGCAAGCGGCTGGCGACGGGGAAGGACTTCGAGCCCACCACCGGCCAGCTCAGCCCGGCGGCCGCCGGCACCGTGGCCCTCCTCGACGAGGCGGCCGCCCGGGGGCTCGTCGAGCGCCTGGCCGGCGCCGACTACTCGGTCGCCTCGGTGGAATCGAAGGACTGGAAGCAGTCGCCCTACCCGCCGTTCATGACGTCGACGCTCCAGCAGGAGGCGGGTCGCAAGCTCCGCTTCGGCGCCGAGCGCACGATGCGCCTGGCCCAGAAGCTGTACGAGGCCGGCTAC
>JAUZEX010000228.1 GCA_030838815.1 Actinomycetota bacterium | reverse complement strand
CAGGAGGACGTGCGCCAGTCGGCCCGGGCCTTCACCGGCTACACGACTGACGGTCAGGGCAATGCGCTGTACCACAAGGAGCTCCACGACGACGGCGAGAAGACGATCCTCGGCAACACCGGGAAGTGGGGGCCGGCCGATGTCGCCGACCTCGTCCTCGACCGCCATCCCGACGGCCCGGTGGCGGCCCGCTTCGTGGCCGCCCGCCTGGCCGGCTTCCTCTACCGTCCCGACCCCGAGCCCGAGGTCACAGACGCCATGGCGGCCGCCTTCCTGGCCGCCAACTACGACATCAAGGCCATGGTCAAGGCCCTGCTCCTCCGGCCCGAGTTCTCCGACGGGCCCGGCCTGACCATCAAGGCGCCGGCGGAGTTCGTGGCCACCACGTTGCGGCTCCTCCACCTGACCGCCGCTCCCACGCCGGCGGCCCAGCCCAAGCGCAAGGACTTCGACGAGATCGTCACCGCCTGCAACGACATGAGCCAGGAGCTGTTCGAGCCGCCCAACGTGGCCGGCTGGAAGGGCGGGGCGGCATGGGCCAACACCGCCGCCACCCTGGCCCGCTACAACTTCGCCGCCCGCATGGGGAAGCTGGTCACCGACAACGCCGTCCGGACCGTCCTCGACTCGGCCGGCGGCGAACCCCGTGACACCGCCCCGCTGTGGATGCACCGCCTCGGGCTCCTGTCGCTCTACCCGGCCACCGAGGAGGCGCTGGGGAGATACCTCGACGCCTCGACGGCGGCCAAGACCGATGCCGGGGTCCGCACCCGGGGGGTCCTCACGCTCCTGCTGGCCTCTCCCGACTTCAACCTGAGGTGAGCGAGATGAGCGACAACAGCATCTCCCGGCGGCAGTTCCTCGAGGTCGCCGGCGGCGCCCTCGCCCTCTACACCACCAGCCCGCTGTGGCTCCGGCTCGGGGCGGTGGGCGCCGAACCGGCGCCGGCCGGCCGCCGCAAGCTCCTCGTCGTCCTCCTCGAAGGCGGCAACGACGGCATCAACACGCTGGTGCCCTACGGGCAGCCGGCCTATTTCGACAAGCGCAAGACGCTGGGCTACAAGCCGGAGGAGATCATCAAGCTCTCCGACTCGACCATGGTCGGCCTCGCCCCCACGCTCGGAAAGCTGGCCAAGCTGTACGAGGCCCGCAAGGTCGGCATCGTCCAGGGCGTCGGCTACGACAAGCCCAACCTGTCGCACTTCGAGTCGATGGACATCTGGCAGACGGGCCGACCCACCCACGACCTGTCGACCGGCTGGCTGGGCCGCTACCTCGACCGCAGCCCGTCCGGCGCCAGCGTGGTGCGGGCGGTCGCCGTCGGCAACCGGCTCCCGACCGTGCTGGTGGGGGCGGAGCAGAGCGGCGTGGCCGTGCCGTCGTTCAACGGCTTCACCTTCTTCGACGGCGGCGATGCCGACGCCGCCTCCGAGCCCCACCGCCTCCACGAGGCCTTCCTCCACTTCGGCGACGCCACACTGGCCGACCCGACCGCCCAGGCCATGTTGGCCAGCGAACGGGCGACGGTGAACGCCGTACGGGCCATCCAGAAGCTCGGCGACCCCAAGGCCAAGCCCCCGGCCACCCTGGCCGACCAGGTGGCGATGGCGGTGAAGCTGCTGTCGTCCGACCTCGGCATCGAGATCGCCATGGTGTCGCTTCCCGGCTTCGACAACCACGCCTCCGAGAAGACCATGCACCCCAAGCTGCTGACCGAGCTCGACGCGGCCATCGACCGGTTCGCCACCGACGCCGCCGCCACCGGCAGGCCGGGCGACTACCTGCTGATGACGTTCTCCGAGTTCGGGCGCCGCGTCGAGGAGGACGGCAGCGCCGGCACGGACCACGGCACGGCCGCCCCGCTGTTCGTGGTGGGCGACGCCGTGGCCGGCGGCCTCTACGGCTCCCAGCCCAGCCTGACCCAGCTCGACGGCAACAAGAATCTCGTCCGCACGGTCGACTTCCGGGAGGTGTACTCGACCGTCCTCGACGGGTGGCTCCAGCGGGTGCCGGCCCGCGAGGTCCTCGGCACCCGGCCCTCGGACGGGCTGCATCCGGTGGGGTTCCTGCGGTGAGAGGGCGGGCCCTGGCGTTGGCGTTCGGGCTCGGGCTCGCCACGGCGCCGTCCGCCTCCGCCCGCCCGTCCGCCCCGGCCAGGCCGTCCGCCGCCCCGGCCACGGTGTCCGACGTCGTCGTCGGCTTCACGTTCGTGGTCGGCTCGGCGACCATGAACGCCCCCGATCAGATGGTGCGGATCCACACCGGCGACGTCGTCCAGTGGACCAACCTCGACCCCGTCTCGCACAGCGTGGCCTTCGACGCCCTCCCGACGACGCTCTACCTCAAGAAGCCGGGCGACAGCGCGTCGGTCACCTTCACCCAGGCCGGGTACTACGTGTACCGCTGCAACGAACACCCGCAGTTCCCGGGCATGAAGGGGCTGGTGTTCGTCACGGACGGTTAGGGGTGGGCGGCGTCGGCGACGGCGGCGAGGGACCCGGGGCGGGTCCGGGGTCGGGGCCGGACGGCGGGCCGGGCGGCGTCGTGTCGGCCGTGGTCTGGAACGACCAGGCGTGGTCCTTCGTCATCGGGTTGCCGACCAGGTCCTTCACCGCCGCGCCGACCGTGGCCCGGTAGGCGGCCAGCGGCAGAAGCGCCTTGTCGGGGCGCAGCCGGGCCTTGCGGGTCGCCGGGTCGTAGCTCACTTTCCCGGTCACGATGTCGCCGGTGGCCTCGACGACGAGCGTGAACGTGTCGTCGGTCACCGATGACGGATCGACGGCCTCCGAGAACGTGGCCGTCACCTCGGCTCCGGGAGGGGCGTTGGTGGCCTTGTCCTTGGGCGACGTCGCCGTCACCTCCGGTCCCGTGGTGTCGACGGTCCACTCCCGGCGAGCGGGCGTGGGGTCGGGCCGGCCGGCGGGGTTGACGGCCCGGACCTCGAAGCTGTGGCGGCCGTCGGGCAGTCCGGTCAGACCGTGGGGTGACGTGCAGCCCTGCCACGCCCCCCGGTCGAGGTGGCACTCGAAACCGCTGCTGTTGCCCGAGGCGGAGAATCCGAACGTGGCATCGTGGCTGGCGACCGTCCGCTCCGGACCGGAGTCGATGACCGTGTCGGGAAGGGTCTTCTCGACCGCCGGCGTGAACCAAGGGTCGGCGCCCATGGCGGCGAAGGCGGCCATCGACTGGTCGGAGCTGTCCATCCGCCAGTCGTCACCCGTCCCGTAGGCGCCCTCGGCCGGCGCCTGGGTCGAGTCGTAGACCACGGCATCGATTCCGGCCAGGCGGCCCTTCAGGGCCTGGCGGGCAGCGTCGACCCAGGCCGGCTTGTCGCCGGGGGCGTCCTCCACCGTGCCGTAGCGGCCGACCATCATCGGCTTGTCGTGGTGCGCCCCCCAGTCGTGGAAGGGGGCGAAGATCTCCTCGAAGCTGCGGGCGATGCTGTCGGGGCGGGCCGGGTTGCGGGGGTTGTAGCCGTCGGCGCAGGTCCAGTCCACCGAGTCGTCGCCCGGATACCAGGTGTCGGCGGTGGGGCCGGCGAAGTCGGCGGCGTCCGCACACCAGACCCAGACCGCGTTCCGGGCGTCCTCCTCGGCGAAGATGCGCCGGATGCGACGCCAGGCGGCGACGTACTGGCTGGCGTTGCCCGCCACCGGCGTGTTGTGGGGGTTGGCCGGATCGGCGAACCAGCTGACGAGGACAAGCTGGCCGAGGTTCTTGATCCCCCGGGCCCGAAGGCGGATCTGGGTGTCCCAACTGCCCCGGTTGACCTCGCCCGTGGCCACCGGGCCCCATGAGATCATGGGGATGCGGCCGCCGTCGATGTCCCACTGCTCCCGCCCGTCGGGGAAGGCGGTGCCGAAGGGACGGTCGTAGCGGTCGATAGCGAGGCGGCGACCGAGCTTGCCCTCGAGGTCGACGACGGGTTGGTAGGGCGCTTCCCTGGCGCCCGGCGCCACAGCCGCGCCGAACAAGGCCCCGTCGGCCGGGGCCAACGGCGCCGACGACGGCCCGCCGGCGGCGCCCGCTGCCGAGGGCGCCGCCAAGGCGGCCACCAGCATCAGAGCAGCCCAACGGCGAACAAACACAACGTGAGAATACGCCCGTAACAGCACTTTCGGCTAGCGCGCGGCGGAAACGGGCTGTTTCTGCCTTCTGGGCCGGGCAGACCGCCGGGGTGATGCCGTTACGCTCGCCCATAGTGACCGATCGGGGACCGACCCTCCTCGCCCTCCACGGTCAGCCGGGGACGGGCGGCGACTTCGCCCTGGTGGCCCACGCCCTCGAGCGTCGGTGCCGGGTGCTGGCCCCCGACCGGCCCGGTTGGGGCAGCCGGACCGGAGAGCGGGCCGGAGGGTTCGCCGCCGGCGCCGATGACGCCGCCGCGGTCCTCGACCGGGAGGGCGTCGAGCGGGCCGTCGTGCTGGGCTTCAGCTGGGGCGGAGGGGTGGCCCTGGCGCTCGCCCGCCGCCACCCCGACCGGGTGGCGGCTCTGGTGCTGGCCGCTTCGATCGGCCCCGGCGAGCCGACGCGGGCCGACCGGATGCTGGCCCTGCCGCTGGCGGGCCGGGCGATCTGCGCCGGAGGATTGGCCGCCACCCGGCTGGCCCTGCGGCGGCAGGTCTTCCACGGGATCGTGGCCGGCGGGATGAAGGGCTTCGACCCCGCCCACGTCCGCCGGTTCGCCGACCACTGCCTGACTCCCGCCGTCCTCGACAGCTTCATGGTGGAGCAGCGGGCGCTGGTCCGGGAGTTCCCGGGCCTGCTGTCCGGCTTGGGTGGTCTCCGGGTCCCGACGGTCGTGATCAGAGGCGAGCGCGACCGGATGATCGCCCCCAGCTCGGCCCGCCGGCTGGCCGAGGCCATCCCGGAGGCGGAGCTGCGAATCGTCCCGGGGGCGGGCCACTACCTGCCCGGCGCCGGTGCCGCCGTCCTGGCCGAGGCCGTCACCGCGGTCGCCGCCCGCGCCGGCTGGTACCCGCCCGCCTGCGCCGGCTGGTAACCGCCGCCCGGACGATCTGAGTCCCGGTCCGGGCCGTGTCCGGCCGGGCGCCGGTAGATTCGGCGCCGGGAACCGATCGAGCGGGGCGCGGATGGGGAAGCCGAGAACGATCAAGGGGCGGGCCCGGGAGGTGGCCCGGCGCCTGGCGGAGGAGTACCCGGCCGAGTGCGCCCTGGTGCACTCGTCGCCCTTCGAGCTCGTGGTGGCCACCGTCCTGTCGGCCCAGACCACCGACGAGCGGGTCAACTCCGTCACGCCCGAGCTGTTCCGTCGCTGGCCCACCCCGGCCGACCTGGCCAAGGCCGACCCCGAGGAGCTGGAGTCGGTGATCTTCCCCACCGGCTTCTTCCACAACAAGGCCAAGAGCCTCCTCGGCCTGGCCCAGACGCTCGAGGACCGCTTCGGCGGCGAGGTCCCGACGGCGCTGGAAGACCTCGTCACGTTGCCCGGCGTCGGCCGCAAGACCGGCAACGTCGTCCGCTCCGTGGCCTTCGACCTGCCCGGCCTCCCCGTCGACACCCATGTCGGGCGGATCAGCCGCCTGCTCGGGCTGACGACCTCGGAAGACCCGGTCAAGGTCGAGCACGAGCTCGGCGCCCTGCTCCCCCCGAAGGAGTGGGGCGGCTTCTCGCTGCGCCTGATCCTCCACGGCCGCAAGATCTGCATCGCCCGCCGCCCCAAGTGCGGCGACTGCCTCCTGAACGACATCTGCCCGTCGTCCCGGGTCCCCGCCTGACGCCCGTCTCCCGGAATTTCGGGTGACAGCGGCGACGACGTCCACCTACGCTCCCCGCCACCCGAACCTGCGCTCGTCTGTCGCGTATAGCGCCACGGAGGAGCGCCGGTTCCCGGCCATTTCCCCCGCTCTGTCGAACCTGCGCTCCTGAGTCGCGCCATGCGCGACGCAGAAGCGCCGGAACCGCGGGAGGTCAGGGTGGATGACGTTCTCCGCCGAGTCATGGCGTTGGCCGAAACGCAGCATTCGGTTGTCACGCTCGATGACATGCGCACGTGCGGGGCGGACAAGAGTTGGGTGTACCGCCAGGTGAAGGTCGGGATGATCCATCGCCTGGGGCCGTCGACCTACGGGGTCGCCGGGATCCGGCGGTCGTTCGTCGACCGGGCCATGGCGGTGGTGGCGTCCGTCCGGGGGCCGGCGCTGGTGTCCCTTCGCAGCGCGGCCTACCTCCACGGGTTCGAGCGCGTGCTCGAGCCTCTTTCCGTGGAGATCACGGTGCCTCGGCACCGGCGGCCCCAAGCCAGGCCGGGT
>JAUZEX010000220.1 GCA_030838815.1 Actinomycetota bacterium | reverse complement strand
CCGTCGAGCACACGGATGAGAGCGCTGACCCGCCGCCGGCCGTCGATGCCGGTGACGACCCGCCACTGGGCGGCATCGAGGGTGATCGGCCCGCCGGCGGGCGGTTCAGGCACGAGCCGGGGCCGGGCCTCGATCGAGGGGATGACGGCGATGATCTCCCGCCACTCGGCCATGCGCCGATCCGTCTCGGCCAGCAGGCCGGCGACCTCGACGCCCCGGTCGGCGGGCCACGACGGGCGCCGCTCGGGCTCGAACTCGAACGACCCCTCGGTGATCCGGAAGAGCTCGAAGCAGACGTCGTTGAGCCGCTCCAGCAGCTCGCCGCCCACCCCCGGCGGCGGCCCGGTCTGGCCGCCGGCCTCACCGGCGCACACCTTCCCCCCGGTGAACCACAGCACACCCTGGCCGGTCTCGGCCCGGACGTGCAGGGCCCCGGTCTTGTTGGTCCCCGAGAGCAGTTCGCACAGCTCGGGAAGGCTGAGGGTGTCCAGAGTTCCTTGGAGCGACACGGCGGCTTCCCTGCCTTTCCGACCCGAGGCGGCAATCCGGGTTGTCGGCCAGCCGTGAGCGGAGCGTGAGGCGCGGTCGTCAGTCTTGGGCGATCGGGGAAGAAGAAGAGGGATTAGCCTCGATTACTCCACAGCCACGAGGGGGCGCCATGCAGCCGGACGAGGTCCTCGCCCACGAGCCCCGGGTGCTCACCCAGGAGCAGCGGGAGTTCTATTTCGCCAACGGCTACCTGCTGGTCGAGGCGGTGGTGCCCCCCGACTGGCTGGAGCGCCTCCGGGCCGCCACCGACGAGATGGTGGACCGCAGCCGGGCCCTCACGAAGTCCGACCGCATCTTCGACCTCGAGAAGGGCCACACCGCCGACGAGCCCCGCCTGCGCCGGCTCACCAGCCCCGTCGACCACCACCCCGAGTACTGGGCCTTCGCCTCCGACGCCGGCTCGGTCCTCGGTGACATCATGGCCGACCTCGTCGGGCCCGACGTGAAGTTTCACCACTCGAAGCTCAACTTCAAATGGGCCAAAGGCGGCGAAGAGGTCAAGTGGCACCAGGACATCACCTACTGGCCCCACACCAACTACTCGCCCCTCACGGCCGGGCTGTACCTCTACGACTGCGGGCCCGACCAGGGTCCGCTGATGGTCGTCCCCGGCAGCCATGACGGCGAGCTGTACTCGCAGTACGACGACCAGGGGCAGTGGGCCGGCTGCCTGTCCGACACCGACGTGAAGGGTGTGGCCACCGACACCGCCGCCGAGCTCACCGGCCCCGCCGGGTCGATCACCATCCACAACTGCCGGGTGGTGCACGGCTCCCGGCCCAACCACGCCGACGCCGGCCGGCCACTGCTGCTCAACGTGTTCTCCGCCGCCGACTCCTTCCCCTACACCGCCAACCCCCTGCCGAGCAGCCACGCCGGCGATATCGTCCGCGGCCGTCCGGCCCTGTGGGCCCACCACGATCCCCGGCCGTGCCTCGTGCCGCCGGACTGGTCGGCGGGCTATACGTCCCTCTTTGCCCTCCAGCAGCAGGAGAAGTGGGAGGACGTTCAGAGTCGGTCCTGACACGCCGATATCAGGGTGGAACGTTCCCTTTTCGGCACCGGAGCCCCGCCCTGCTCTTCCGTCAGCCGCTCGGCGAGATGCTGCTGTCCGAGGGCCTGATAACCCAGGCCCAGCTCGACGCGGCTTTGAAGGCCCAGGCGGAGCGGGGTCTGCCCATCGGCCAGCTGCTGGTGGAGGACGGCGCCGTCACCGAGGCCGTCCTCATGGGCGCCCTGGCCCGCCAGCTCGGCCTGGAGTTCGTCGACCTGGCCGAGTACCCCATCGACCGGGGGGCGGTGGCCCTCCTGCCCGAGGCCATGGCCCGCCGTCTGCTGGCCCTGCCCGTCACCTGGGCCGAGGACCGGCTCGTCGTGGCCATGGCCGACCCCGGCAACGTCCTGGCCGTCGATGACCTCCGGGCCGTCACCGGGGCCGACGTGCACGTCGTGGTCGCCACCCGCACCCAGCTCGTCGAGGCCATCGACCGCTTCCACCGCCTCGACGCCGAGGTCGACGAGGTGGCCCAGATCGCGGCCGAAGAGCTGGCCGGCGACGACGACCCTCGATCAGGACAGGATGGCGTCGCCCGGGAGGGCGTCGAGGACGCCCCCATCGTCAAGTTCGTCAACCTCCTCATCGCCCAGGCCGTGGCCGACCGGGCGTCCGACATCCACGTCGAGCCGACCGAGACCGACCTGCGGATCCGCTTCCGGGTCGACGGGGTCCTCCATGAGGTCATGCATTCCCCCCGCTCCATCCAGGGCGGAGTGATCAGCCGCCTCAAGGTCATGGCCGACATCAACATCGCCGAGCGCCGCATCCCCCAGGACGGCCGCATCTCCCTCAGCGTCGCCGGGAAGGCGGTCGACCTCCGGGTGGCGACGCTGCCCACCGTGTACGGCGAGAAGGTCGTCATGCGGATCCTGGACAAGGCCCAGGCCCGCCTCTCCCTCCCCGACCTCGGGTTCCACCCCGCGGTCCTGCCCCGCTTCGAGGCCTGCTTCCGCAAGCCCTACGGCACGATCCTCGTCACCGGCCCCACCGGGTCGGGCAAGTCGACGACGCTCTACGCCACCCTCAACGTCCTCAACTCGACGGACAAGAACGTCATCACGGTGGAGGACCCGGTGGAGTTCCGCCTGCCCGGCGTCAACCAGGTCCAGGTCAACCCCAAGGCCGGCCTGACCTTCGCCTCGGCGCTGCGGTCGATCCTCCGCTCCGACCCCGACATCGTCCTTGTGGGCGAGATCCGTGACCGGGAGACGGCCACCATCGCCATCGAGGCGTCACTCACCGGCCACCTCGTCCTGTCGACGCTGCACACCAACGACGCCGCTTCGACCCCGATGCGCCTGGTGGAGATGGGGGTCGAGCCGTTCCTGGTCGTCAGCGCCCTCGACTGCGTCGTGGCCCAACGCCTGGCCCGCAAACTGTGCGACCGGTGCCGGGAGGAGTACGAGCCGACCCACGGCGAGCTCACCGAGGCCGGCTGGCCGGCGGCGCTCCTCAAGGCCGAGGGTCCGCCGCTGCTGTACCGGGCCATCGGCTGCGCCGCCTGCTCTCGCACCGGCTACCGGGGGCGCCTCGCCGTCCACGAGGTCATGGTGATGAGCGAGGAGATCCGCCGGATGGTGGTGGAGCGGTACTCGTCGGACGACATCAAGAAGACGGCGCTGGCCCAGGGGATGCTGACCCTTCGGGAGGACGGCCTGGTCAAGGTGGCTCAGGGCAAGACGACCCTGGAGGAATTGTTCCGGGTCATCGCCTGACCGGGGCCCGGAGTTCGGGGTTCGGGTTTCGGGGGTGTCCCCCGAGACGAATTACCCTCCCGGGCGTGCGACGACGTCCGCTTACGTTCCTGGGGCTGCTGGCCGTCCTGATCGCCGGGTGCAGCGGCGGGGGGGCGACGGGCGCCGACCGCGCCGCAGCGAAGACCTCGTCCACCACGGCGCCGGTGGCCACCCCGACGGGCGTCACCGTCACGGCCCGGGAGTACGGCTTCGACATCCCGCCCGAGCTCGAGGGCGGTGTGGTCCGCCTGACCCTCCAGAACGACGGGAAGCTGAAGCACGAGGCGGTGATCGTCGCCGTCGGCGACACCCCGCTGGCCCGCCTGAAGCAGGACCTCACGCCGATCGTGAAGGGCGAGGGGAAGCCCACCCCGGGCTACGTCCGTTTCCAGGGCGGGGTTTCCCTCGTGCCGGGCGGAACGTCGGCGGCGTCGACGCTCGCCCTCCCGGCCGGGAACTACGTCATGGTCTGCACCCTCACCGACGCCGACAGCCTCGACGCCACGGCCGGGCCACCCCCAGCCCGGGCCGAGCGGTTCCACTACGAGCTGGGCATGGCCGTGCCATTCGCGGTCAAGGCGACGAACACGGCGGTGGTGCCGGCGACCGACGGAACGATCCTGGCCCGGGACTGGTCGTTCGAGGTGCCGGCCCTGGCGCCCGGAACCAGAACGTTCACGTTCCGCAACGACGGTGAACAGGACCACAGCCTCGCCGTGGCCGAATTCGCCGACGGGATCGACCCCGGCGCGGCCAAGTCGGCGTTCGACGCCTTCCTCGCCGCCGACGCGGCCGGCAAGACGCCGCCCGACGACCTCCCGACCCCCGACGACGTCGCCTTCGCCGGTCCCCTGAGCAGCGCCGGCCGTGCGACGTTCGCCGTCGAACTGAAGCCCAACCGGACCTACGTCTTCGCCTGCTACATGACCGACCGCACAGGCGGCCCCCGCCACGCCACCGGCAAGGGAATGGTCGCCTACGCCACTACCCCGGCCGGTTAGCCCCTGTTTCTTCGGTGGAGTTCAGCGTTGCTCACGCGGAGCTGGGAGCCAGGGACCGACTCGTAGCGGCGTCGCCCGCGGCTGCCGCTGGCGCATTGACCGCCCGTCGGTTGAGGATCACGCCCGCCACGAGCGACCACAGCGGGAGGAGGAAGAAGGCAGCGAAGCCGAGCGGGCCGAGGACGGCCACCGCACCGACGGCTGTGGCCACCCACGCCAACCATCTGGGGAGCGCATCGGTGTGTAGCGCCGCCGTGCCCCCGGCCAGCAGGACCACGGACACGGCCACCATCGCCGGGAAGAAGCTGGCGCTGTTGATGACGTTGAGCGTGCGGACCATCTCGACGTTGCCCAGTTCGGCTCCCTTGAGCAGGGCCGCCTGTCCGACCGCGAACAGGGACAAGGCGATGGCGTAGGCCACACCCCCGCCGAAGGCGACTGTCGGTAGCCAGTCCCCGTCATGGTCGTCGGGCCGTCGTAGCGCCTGCCGCAGCGCCCCGGCGAAGAAGACGAAGGCGATGGCCGACGCCACCAGCACGAAACACGACACAGTGCCGGCGGTGTGGTGGCTCTGATAGAAGGCGATCACCTGGGCGCCGGGGGCGTCCGATGACGGCGCGCTGCCCTGCATGCCCATGGCGATGATGAACAGGGTTGCGTAAAGCACTCCGGTGAGCGGCGCCAACCGCCCGATTCGATGTGTGTCCATGAGAGTCTCCTTGGCCTGTCGTTGTTACGGAATGAGGCAGTCGTTCTTCGGGCTGCGGGCGATCGCCGAGATGAGATGTCCCGGTACGGGGGCGAGGTAGAGCTTGATGTCGGTGATGCTCGGTCCGGGCGGCCCTTCGAGGGCGATGACCTGGGCGACGCAGCCGGCGTGACCGTTGGTCGTGCCGGACGCTCCCGCGGTCGCTGTCATGGCCAGGCTGCCGGCGGCGATGGCGGTGACGGTGGCGATCATGAGCTTGGTCTTCATGGAGAACTCCTCTTCGGGACGATGGGGCGGGGGTTGTGTCGAATCGAAGTGTGGGCGCCTTCGCTGGGCGCGACCACCGAGCAGCCACCGGACTTCGACTCGGGGTTGTCCCCGAAGCGCAGCCGCCTCCAGGGCGCGATCATGGGCCCATGGCCGCCCAGGCAGGCTCAACTGCAACGAGCGCTCCCCCCGGGGCCGCCACCACCGTGCTCGCCGCTGCCGGGTGGCTGCTGACGGCGGCGACGGTTACAACCATCTTCGTCATGGATGCGCAGTTGCGCGCTGCCGGCCGCGCCGATCTGGCCAGGCTCTCCGACAACTCCGCCGTCATCTATATCCCGGTGATGTTCAGCGCTGTCACGGTCGGCCTCGTGGTGGCCAGTCGCCGACCTCGCCACCCGGTCGGATGGCTGTTCCTCGCCCTCGGCCTGTCCGTCGCCCTCGCGGGCGCCATGGACGATTACGCCGGCTATGGCCTCCTCGCCCGTCCCGGCAGCCGTCCCGCCGCCGCCTTCGTGGCGAACGCGTCGGCGGCCATCTTCATGCCGTGGCTGGTGATCATCGCCCTGGTCCTGTATCTGACCCCGACCGGCCGCGCTCTCTCGAAGCGATGGGGTCGAGTCGCCGGGGTGACCGCGGTCAGCGGCACCGTCGGGTTCGTCCATGGTCTGTTCTCGAGATCAGAACTCGACCCTCCGTTCCAGGCGTTCCACAACAACGTGATCATCCCCGGGAGCGACACATACGGGCCGTTCGTCCGGTTGGTGAGCGTGTCGCTGGTCGGGCTCGGCCTCATCGCCTCGGCCGTATGTCTGATCATCCGGTTCCGCCGCTCGACGGGTACGGAGCGCCAGCAGTTGCACTGGATGGCGCTGGTGGCCGTCCCGCTGCCGGCGTTCGTCGTGCTGGCCTACGCCACTTCCGCCACCGACCATCCGCTCGGGGTGAACCTGGCGACGGCCGGGTTCGTGCTCCTCGTGCCGGTAGCCGCCGGTCTCGCAGTGATGCAGTACCACCTCTACGACGTCGACCGGATCATCAGCCGGGCCGCCACCTATCTGATCCTCAGCGGGCTCATCGTCGGCGCCTATGGCGCGGTCGTCGTCCTGGTCGGGCGGTGGTTGGGCGACGTGGCCCAGCGCTCTCACATCGCCGCCGTGCTCGGCACCCTGGCCGCCGTGTCGGTGGCACTGCCCGCCCGCCAGGTCGTGCAGGAGGCCGTCGACCGGCGATTCAACCGGCGTCGCTTCGAGGCGGTCCAGGTGGTGCGCCGCTACCTCCGCGACCCCGTCCCCGGTGTGACCATCGACGACGCGCTCCGCCAAGCCGTCGCCCAGCCCGGCCTCAAGGTCGCCTACTGGGTGGAGGATCGCCGCCAGTGGGTCACCGCCGACGGCCATCCCGTCGAGCCGGCCGAAGCCAGCATCGAGGTCCGCCGCGAGGGCCGCCCGGTCGCCCGGGTCACACCGCCCCCGGCCGCCGACGCGCACCTCGTGACGGCCGCCGCCCAGGAAGCCCTGCCCGAACTCGACAACGCCCGGCTGCGGGCCGCCATCACCCTGCAGCTGGTCGAGGTGCAAGCGTCGCGGTCGCGCATCGCCGCCGCCCAGCTCGAGGAACGCAGGCGCCTCGAACGCAACCTGCACGACGGCGCCCAGCAGCGGCTGCTGGCCACGGCGCTCAACCTGCAGGCCGCCCAGATGAACGGCGAGCCGGCCCGCCTCCGCAAGGCCGTGGCCGCCGGGATCGACGAGATCCGTGTCGCCGTCGCGGATCTGCGGGCTCTCGCCCATGGGCTGCACCCGACCGTGCTCGACGACGGCGGATTGATCGCCGCCCTCGAAGATCTCGTCGCCCGAACCCCATCGGTCCACCTCCGAGCCGCGGAAGCCCGGTTTCCCACCGACGTCGAGGTGACGGCGTGGTACATCGCCTGCGAAGCCATCGCCAACGCCGCCAAGCATGCCGAGGCGTCATCCATCGCCGTCACCGTCCACCGTGACGACAGCGGAGCCCTGGTCCTCGAGGTCGACGACGACGGCATCGGCGGCGCCGACCCCGCCGGCCGCGGACTCCGAGGTATCGCCGACCGGGCCGGAGCCGCCGGCGGCACGCTCACCGTGAGTGCCCGCCCCGCCGGCGGCACCGCCGTGATGGCCAGGTTGCCATGCGAGTGGTGATCGCCGACGACTCGGTGCTGCTGCGCGAAGGCCTCACCCGCCTCCTGGCCGAAGCCGGCATCGAGACCTGCGCATCGGTCGGTGACGCCGATGCTCTGGAGGGCGCCGTCGCCGAACACCAACCCGACGTGGCGATCGTCGACATCCGGATGCCGCCCACCTACACCCACGAAGGCGCCAAGGCCGCCATCCGCCTTCGTGAGCAGTGGCCCAAGCTGGCGATCCTGTTGTTGTCCCAGTCGCTCGAGCACCGCTATGCCGCGCAACTCGCCACCGAGCACCCGGAACGCCTCGGTTACCTGCTCAAGGACCGGGTCCTCGACGTCGCCACGCTGGTCGACACCCTCGAGCGAATCGCCCGCGGCGGTACCGTGCTCGACCCCGAGGTCGTGCGCCACCTCCTCACCCGACAGAGCACCATGAGCCGGATCGCCGCCCTCAGCGACCGCGAGCGGGATGTGCTCTCGCTGATGGCCGAGGGTCGGTCCAACCGCGCCATCGCCCGGGACCTCCACCTCAACGAGAAAACGGTCGAAAGCCACACGGCCAGCATGTTCACCAAGCTCGATCTCATCGTCCAGCCCGACGACCACCGAAGAGTGCTGGCTGTGCTCGCCTGGCTGCAGGCGTAGTCACGAGCCGGTGAGGGATGTCGACTCGGCCCGCTGGGCGAGCCAGGCCGCCATCTCCTTCGGCGTGACCGGCCGCCGGTCGGTGACACCGGCCGGACCGGTCAGCTGAAGCGTTCGCCGACGACGTCGACGAGGCGGCGGCCGGCCTCGAAGGGGCCCGCTCCGCCCCGGCGCTCGAGGGCGACGCCGGTGGCCAGCAGCACCGACCCGCCAGCGGCGAGCCAGCCCCAGGTGGGGACGGTGGCCAGGGTGCCGAGCGACTCGTGCACCGTGACGGCCACCAGCACCGCCGTGCCGGTGACGAGCGGTCCCGCCAGGCGCCGCCCGCCCCCGACGGCGACAGCCGCCATGCCGACGGCTCCCGCCACGAGGGCGTGGACGCCGCCCCCGCCGGCGATCCGCTCCACCAGCGCCGCGCCGCCCATGAGGACGATCGCCGGGGCGTAGGCGACCCAGGAGGACGGGGGGCGGTCCGCCAGGAGCGGGCCGACATCGCCCGCCACCGCGCTGGCCCGGGCCGGTCCGCCGCAGCCAGGGTCGCCGGCGGCGTCACCACTGGCCGGGCGGGAGCCCGAGGCGCCGG
>JAUZEX010000209.1 GCA_030838815.1 Actinomycetota bacterium | reverse complement strand
CCGCCAGCTGTCCGACGACCCCGAGCGCACCGGCGTCGGCCCGTTCGACTACGGCGTGTCCGAACCGCTGCAGACCGCCTGGTTCCGCCTCCGGGAGAACGACGCCCTGCCGCTCAGCTTCGACGTGACGGTCCGCAACGTGCTGCCGCCCTTCCTGGAGCGGGGGGACCGGCAGCGGGCGCCGGTCGGCTACCGCATCTCGTCCGACATCCTGCGCTACCACCAGGCCGTGGTCGTGAGCGGTTGGGTGAAGATCGGCGACGAGACGGTCCGTATCGACGAGACGCGGTGGACGGGCTTCCGCGACCACTCCTGGGGCGTGCGGATGGACGTCGGCGAGATGCCCCGCGACATCTACGTCCCGAACCGGCTGACGACCAACTTCATCCTGCAGTGGAGCCCGATGGTCTTCACCCGGCCCGACGGGTCGATGTACGAGATCCACCACTACCTGCAGGAGGTCGACGACGTCGTCACCTACTTCTCCGGCTTCGAGAACCGCGACGACGGCAGCCAGGTCGGCATCAACGGGATGCGCGACGAGCTGAAGTACGACCCGGGCAACCGTCGCCTGCTGGGCGGGATGCTCGAGCTCGACATGGGCTGGGGCAAGACCCGCCAGATCCAGGTCGAACCGGTCAGCGACACCGGCTTCCACCTCGGCACCGGCCTGTACTTCGGGTTCAAGGGCCATCGGCACGGCATGTGGCTCGGCCCCGACCACCTCGACGGCGAACGCTTCGACGACTGCTCGGAGTACTACACCGCCCGGGATGTCCACCAGCTGCGGGACTGCGTCGTACGGGTCAGCGAAGGGGACGCCACCGGCTACGGCATCTTCGAGACGATCGTCGTCGGAGAGCACGGCCGCTACGGCCTCGACCGTGACCTTTCCTTCCTCTGAGCGGTAAGTGATCGAGACCTAGAGGACCCCGTAGCGGTTAGTCGAGTACTCGAATAGAATCCCGCCGATTCACATCGCCGGGCGCGGGGATCCGCCGATGCATGGCCGGGCCCGCCGCTTCACCAGCGGCGGTTCGGGCGAAGGAGGGGGAGATGCACGCACGACTCCGTCGTTCCACCGTCAAGCTCACCGCACTGGCCGCCGCGCTGGTGCTGGTCGGCACCGCCTGCGGCAACCGCAGCTCCGACGCCCAGATCCGGGCGCTGTTCAACGGGGCGGGGAACACCGGCCAGGCGGCGGCCGGTCCGGCTCCCGGGGCGGCCGAGGACGCGACCGCCCCGGCTCCCGCCGCTGACACCGGCACCGCCGCCGCCACCCCATCGGGTGGCCCGGCGCCTGCCGCCGGCGGATCGGCGGTCGGCGGCGCGGGGACGTCGGCGGGCTCCTCCCGGGCCGCCTCCTCCGCCGGGTCCGGCGCCGGATCCGTGTCGGCATCGGGTTCGGCCGGGAAGGCCCGCAGCGCCTCCGGCACGGCCAGCGGCGCGGCGTCGCCCACCGGAGCGCAGCAGGCCGCCGCGGCGTCGGGGGCCAGGAACGCACCGGCGGCGCCGAACCCGGCGGGATCGGCGGGCTGCACCGGCTCCGAGCCTCCCATCGTGATCGGCACGGTGGGCACGACGTCGGGCGTCCTCGGCGACGTCTACGGCAGCGGCTTCAAGACCCTCAAAGCCTGGGTGGGGGCCACCAACGCCGCCGGCGGGATCAACTGCCACCAGATCAAGCACCTCCTGGCCGACGACGGCGCCGACCCCGCCCGCCACCAGGCACTGGTCCGGCAGTTCGTCGAGCAGGACAAGGTCATCGCCCTCGTGTGGCAGGCCGCCGCCCTCAGCGCCGGCGCCAGCAAGGACTACGAGATCCAGAGCAAGGTGCCGGTCATCTCCCAGGACGGCGGGATGTTCTACTTCTACGACACCCCCGTCCACTTCCCGATCGGAGCCAACGGCGACGTGCTCCAGCGGGTGACGGTCGCCGCCGGAGCGCAGGTGGCCATCCCGCAGGGGAAGAAGAAGGCGGCGGTCATCACGTGCCAGGAGATCGAGTACTGCAGCGTGGCCGACAAGATCTTCCCCGACCAGGCCAAGCTCAGCGGCATGGAGGTCGTCTACCAGGCCAAGGCGACACTGACCCAGCCCGACTACACCTCACAGTGCCTGCAGGCCCGCAACAATGGCGCCGAGGTCTTCTTCACCGCCTTCGACGGCTCCACCGACCAGCGGATCATGGCGTCGTGCATCAAGCTCGGCTACCGCCCGATCCTGGTCGCCTCGTCGAACCAGCAGAGCAACGACTGGCTGACCGACCCCAACATGGAGGGCAGTGTCGTCGGCAGCTCGTTCCTGCCCTGGTTCCTGTCCAACAGCCCGGCCATCGCCGAATACCAGGCGACGGTGAAGAAGTACTCGCCCGGTTCGCCGTTCGAGGCGTCGGGCATCGGGGCGTGGGCGGCGGCCAAGTCGTTCGAGCACATCGCCAGGGGGATCGGGAAGGCTGATGTCCCCACCAAGGACAAGATCTTCGAAGGGGCCTACGCCCTGGGCGGTGACGACCTCGGTGGGATCGTCTATCCCCTGCGCTTCAGCACGCAGCTGCCCCGCAAGAAGATCGGGTGCGGCTGGGCCGTCGTCAACACCAAGGGCAAGTCGACCAGCGACGGGCAGATGTTCTGCCTCAAGGGGTTGGAGCCGTGAGCCTGTGGCGGCGGCTCGGCCTGTCGGTGGCCGGCGCGCTGCTGGTGGCCGGCCCCGTGGCGGCGTCGGTCCGCCCGGCGGCCGGGGAAGGACGGTTCTCGGGCACGTTCTCCGCCCTGGCGGCCGCCGACGGAGTGCGGGTCACGCTCTTCCAGCCCGGTGTCACGCTGACCAAGACGCTGGTCGACCTCGGCGGGCCGGCGGCCCAGGCGGCGTTGAACTCCCTGGGCGAGAGCCGGGCGTTCGCCTCCTTCCCCTATCCCGGCGACACCGCGGTGGCCGCCCCCGGCCTCCTGCGGGGGGCGGGCAACATCCCCGCGCCGGCCTATCCCCTCTACGTGGCGTCCGACAATCCCGCCGTCCCCAGGCAGGAAGCGGGTGACGGCCCCTACGCCCTCCGGGCCGAGAGCACGGATTCGGCCTCGAAGGCGCTGTCCAACGTCGGGGTCCGCATCGACGGGCTCGGTGATTTCGGTTTCAGCCGGTCGGAGTCGTCGGCGGTCTCGTCCGGTGAGGGCGTGGCGGCCCACGCCCGCACGGAGACGAGCGCCTTCTCGGTCGGTCCGCTGCGGATCGGGCACGTGCTCTCGGTGGCCGACACGGTGCTCGGCCAGGACGGGCTCCTGTCCCGCAAGGCCGACACCACGGTGGTCGGCGCCATGGTCGGGACCGCCCCGGTGGAGATCACGCCGGGCGGGATCGCCGTGGCCGGCACCGCCGGGCCGGCCCCCGACATCTCGGCCGTGAACACGGCGCTGCAGGGTGCCGGCATCACCGTCGAGATCCTGCCCAAGGGCGAGACCGCCAGCGGTGTCACGGCGCCGGCGTTGCGGATCACGTCGCAGGACAAGTCCGGGAGTGCTGTGACCTATGTCCTCGGCCGGGCCTCGGCGTCGGTCGAGGGGACCGCGGCGCCGACCGGACAGGTCGAGCAGACCGGGGGAGATCCGGCCCCCGCCCCCGGCTCGACGGATGCGCCGGCCGCCGCCGCCTCGCCGACCGATGCGCAGCCGCCGGTTCCGGACGTCGCATCCTCGAACAGCGACATTCCGGGCCCGGAGGCGCCGACCTCGCCGGGCCCGTCGGAGGCGGCAGAGACCGCCGGGTTCGCCTCCAGCCCGTCCCCGCCATTGGACAACCCGGCCCCGGCGAACACCGAAGGGGCGCTGCCCTCCGGTGGCGGGCACGCCCGGCGGGCACTGGCCGGCACGGCCCAGGGGGCCGACAGCCGGGTGGCCATCATCGCCACCCGGGCCCTTCTCAACGGTGGCGACACCCGCTCGCTGTACGCCGCCTGCCTGGCCGGCATCGGCCTGTGCCTGGCCCTCGCACTGGGCTTGAACCTCCTCACCCGCAGGGTGCGATCGGGGGAACGATGAAGATCCTTCAGCTCCTGCGGAACCAGTGGGACCGGGCGGCGGCCGTCGCGCTGCTGGCCGGCGGCGGGCTGGCCCTGCTGCTGGGCTGGCTCGGCACCAGCAGCACCGTCTTCACCTTCCGCCAGATCCCGTTCCTCATCTCCGGCGGGCTCGTCGGGATGTGCCTGATCGTCGTGGCCGCCGCCGTGTGGGTGTCGGCTGACCTGCGCGACGAATGGCGCAAGCTCGACGAGCTGACCGACACCCTGCGGGAGATCGATGTGCGGGTGCCGGCGGCCGACGTCGCCGGGAACCGGCCGCTCGACGAGGGGGACGCCACCGCCGGTCGCCGCCCGCGCCTGCGGGTGTCGGAGGTATGACCGCCGAGACCCGGTTGGTGTCGCGGCTGGCGCTCCTCGTCGGCGTCGCCGGAGGCCTGGCCGTGCTCGCCGCCTGGGCCGGATCGTCGTCGACGCCGGTGGTCGGCCGCCAGGCCGCCTGGGGCGCCGTCGGCGTGGCCGGCACCTTCGGCGTCACGGCGGCCAGCTTCCTGTGGGTGGCGACGGGCCGCCAGGCCGTGGCCCGCCGGACGGCCGAGCTGCGGGGCCTCATCCTGGCCGGCGTGGCCCAGGCCCGGTCCGGCGCCGGGCCCGCCGATCACACCGGCGAGGCGGCCGGATCGGGAGCCGGTGCCGACCCCGCCGGCGCCGACCTCGTGGCCACCGCCACGATGGTCCACTACCACCGGGCCGGGTGCCGGCTGGCGGCGGGCAAGCCGGTCGAACCGGCCGGGCGGGCCGACCACGAACAGGCCGGCCGGACACCCTGCGGCGTGTGCCTCGAGGGGACATCCCCCGGCCCCCGGGACGAGCCATGAGAGACATCGTTCCCTTCCTCGTCATCGGCCTGGCCAGCGGATCCCTCTACGGGCTGGCCGGCCTCGGCCTGGTGCTCACGTACCGCACCTCGGGCATCTTCAACTTCGCCCACGGCGCGATC
Organism: Actinomycetota bacterium; assembly: GCA_030838815.1. Classification (GTDB taxonomy): domain Bacteria; phylum Actinomycetota; class Acidimicrobiia; order IMCC26256; family BP-133; genus BP-133. Next base: position 1,513 of record JAUZEX010000209.1, on the reverse strand, counting down.
GCCGCCGCCGCGGCCTACCTGTTCTTCACGCTGCACGTGTCGATGCACTGGTGGTGGCCGGCGGCCGCCGTCGTGTCGGTCGGCGTCTTCGGCCCGCTGGCCGGGCTGCTGATGGAGCGACTGTCCCGTTCGCTGGTGTCGGCCCGTACCGCCACGATCATCGTCGCCACCGTCGGCCTGCTGCTGTTCATCCAGGGCTTCCTGTACTGGCACTACGGATCGGCGCAGCGGAACTTCCCGGAGTTCCTGCCCACCGCCACCGCCTTCCGGATCACCGGGGTCAGCGTCAGCTGGGCCCAGGTCATCAACGTCACGGTCGGGGTCGGCAGTTTCCTCGGCCTCTACGTGTTCCTCCGCCGGACCCGCGTCGGCGTGGCCATGCGGGCCGTGGTGGCCGCTCCCGACCTCCTGGCCCTGACCGGCGCCCGCCCGGCCCGCGTCCGGATCGCCTCCTGGGTCGTCGGCTGCACCTTCGCCTCGCTCACCGGGATCCTGATCGCTCCGACGCTGACGCTCAATGCCTCGCTCCTGAGCGCTTTGGTCGTGCAGGCCTTCGGGGCGGTGGCCATCGGCCTGTTCACCAGCCTGCCCCTCACCTATCTCGGCGGCGTGGTGATCGGCGTGGCGGCGTCGGTGGCCACGAGATATCTGAGCGCCCACCACGGGTTGAGCGGCATCCCCGGGGTCGTGCCGTTCCTCGTGCTCATCGCCGTGATGATGGTGACCCCGGGCCGCAAGCTGCCCCGGGGCGCCGGACGGTTCGAGGGCGCCCGGGAGAGCGGCCGGCGCCTGCCGCGACCGGTGTTGGTCGGGGCTCCGGTGGTGGCCGGCGCCTTCCTGCTCGCCGTCCCCCACCTCGTCGGTACCCGCTTGCCGGTGTACTCGACCGCCCTCATCTTCGTCATCATCTTCCTGTCGCTGTCGCTCCTGACCCGGATATCGGGCCAGATCTCCCTGGCCCACGCCGCCTTCGCCGGGGTGGGGGCGGCGACCTTCAGCCACTTCACCGTCGACTCCGGGTATCCGTGGCTGGTCGGTCTCGTGGCCACCGGCGTCGTCACGGGACTGGTCGGCGTGATCCTGGCCCTGCCCGCCATCCGGCTCTCGGGGTTGTACCTGGCGCTGGCGACGTACGGGTTCGGCCTGTTGATGGAGACCGTGGCCTTCCAGTCGTGGCTGCTCTTCGGCAGCCACGTCAACGGCGTCTCGGCCCGGCGGCCGGAGCTCGGCCCCATCCACGCCGGCAGCGCCACCGATTACTACTACGTCATCCTGGCCGTCGTGACCGCCACCTGCGTGGCCCTCGTGCTGCTGCGCCGGGCCCGGCTGGGCCGGTTCCTGCGGGGCATGGCCGATTCGCCGACGGCCCTCACCACCACCGGGCTGGGCCTGTCGATCACCCGGGTCATCGTGTTCGCCGCCTCGGCCTTCTTCGCCGGAGTGGCCGGGGCGTTGTTCATCGCTCAGGTCGGCCAGGTGAGCCCGGTCACGTTCACGTCGTACTCGTCGCTGC
>JAUZEX010000172.1 GCA_030838815.1 Actinomycetota bacterium | reverse complement strand
AAGACCACGATGTTCAACGTGTGCTGCGGCTTCCAGAAGGCCGACGAGGGCACGGTCACGCTCGACGGCAAGGACATCTCCCACGAGAGCCCGGCCCGCCGGGCCCGCCTCGGCATCGGCCGCACGTTCCAGCGCATGGAGCTGTTCGGATCCCTGACCGTGCGGGAGAACGTCGAGCTCGCCGCCGAGGCCGCCCACGTCGGCGACGACCCGCTCACCCAGCTGGGCATCGTCGGCGGCCGGGGGAAGGTCCGCAAAGAGGTCAAGGCGATCGCCGACGAGCTCATCTGCGACACCGGCCTGGAGCACATCCACGACCGGCTGGCGTCGGAGATCTCGGCCGGCCAGGGCCGTCTCGTCGAGCTGGCCCGGGCGCTGGCCCGGGGCCCGAACGTGCTCCTCCTCGACGAACCGTCGTCGGGCCTCGACGCCGCCGAGAGCGCCGAGTTCGCCCAGTTGCTCGTCCGCCTGGTCCAGGATCGCGACCTCGGCATCCTCATGGTCGAGCACGACATGAGCCTGGTGCTCACGATCTGCCAGTGGATCCACGTCCTCGACTTCGGGAAGCCGCTCATGAACGGCACGCCGGAGCAGGTGCGCACCAGCGAGGAGGTGCGGGCGGCCTACCTGGGCCAGGAAGGTGCTGCCTAGCCGCTATCCGGTGACGGACCCGCTCCATGACCGGAGCGGGCCCGGCACGTTCTGGACCACGGTCAACGCCGCCGAGGCGCTGCCCGGCGTGTCCACGCCGCTCAACTGGAGCTGGTTCGGCGACGCGGTGGAGCGGGCGTTCCGGTGGACGTTCGTCGACATGGGCGTCCTCCACCCGGCGGCGACGATGGTCTCCGCCTCGGTCGACGACCGGCTCTGGGGTGTGTTCTACGGCCGGGCGGCGGCCAACCTCGACACGTTCCGGCGGCTGGCCGACCTGACGCCGGGCACGTCCGGCGACGCCCTCGAGCAGCAGATCTTCGGCACCGTGCGGACGGGCCTCCCGAGCTACGCCTCGAAACGGCGCTATCCCGTCGTCGCCGCCCGGATGCCCCGCTCGGCGCTGGCCCTGCCCAAGGTCCTGGCCGCCCACCGCCGCGCCGCTGAAGCCTTCTGGCGCGCCGCCGTGCTCGACCCCCCGGCCGACGCCGGCGCTGCCCGGGCCCGCTTCGCCGACGCCGCCGCCCGGTTCGAGGCCGTCATGCGGCCTCACACGCTGGCGGCGATGCTGGCCCAGGCGATCTACGAGCAAGCCTCCAAGCTGACGGCGGCCGCCGGCCTCCCCGGCCTCGAGAACCGGCTCATGACCGGCTTCGGCGGCTTCGAGGAGACCCGGCTCATGCGGGAGCTGTGGGCCGTGTCGCGGGACCGGCGCAGCCTCGACGACTTCCTCGCCGCCCACGGCTACCACGGCCCGACCGAGGGCGAGATCTCCAGCCGCTCCTGGCGGGAGGACCGGGCGCCCGTCGCCCAGCTGATCGGGACCTACCGCACGATGGGCGAAGGGTCCGGCCCGACGGCTGTCGAGGAGGCCCGGGTGGCCGAGCGGAAGAGCGCCACCGCCGAGCTGCTGGCGGCCCTGCCCGCGGCCAAACGGCCGGCGGCCCGGCTGCTGCTCGGTGCCGCCCGGCGCTACATCCCGCTGCGGGAGGTGGGGAAGACGGCCTTCCTCCAGACGCTCGACACGGCCCGGGCGGCGGCCCACGTCGTGGGCGGGGACCTGGCCCGCCGCGGCGTCGTCGGCGACCCCGACGACGTCTTCTACCTCACGGTGGCCGAGCTGGCCGACCCGACCCTCTCCGACGGGATCAAGGAAGCCGTGACGCTGCGCCGGGAACGGCGCGAGGAGTACCTCACCGTGAAGCTGCCCGACTCCTGGACGGGCCAGCCGGAGGCGATCCCCATCACCACCTCCGAGGCCGCCGCCGAGGGGAGCGAGATCACCGGGCTGGCCGTCAGCCCCGGGGTCGCCGAGGGCCGGGCCCGGGTGGTGGTCGACCCCCTGGCCGGCGACCCGCTCCAGCCGGGCGAGATCCTGGTCTGCGAGACGACCGACCCGAGCTGGACGTCGCTGTTCCTGGTCGCCGCCGGTCTCGTCATCGACATCGGCGGCGCCCTCAGCCACGGGGCCATCCTGGCCCGGGAGCTCGGCGTGCCGTGCGTGATCAACAGCCGCATCGGGACCCAGGTGCTGCGGACGGGCGACCTCCTGCGGGTCGACGGCGACGCCGGCCGGGTCGAGGTACTGAGGAGTGCAGGATGACAAGTGCCGCCGGGATGACCGACCCCCTCCACCAGGACAGCGGCCCCGACACCCGCTGGACGACGGTCAACACCGCCGAGGCGCTCCCCGGCGTGCCGACCCCGCTGGGTTGGACGCTGTGGAACCATCCGCTGGAGCGGGCCATGCGGGGTGCCTTCTGCGACATCGGCTGCCTGGCGCCGTCGGCCGTCCGGGTGGCGGAGCGGGTCGACGACCGGTACTCGGCCATCTTCTTCGGCCGGTTCACGGCCAACATCGACCAGATGCGGGCCATGGGCG
>JAUZEX010000121.1 GCA_030838815.1 Actinomycetota bacterium | reverse complement strand
CGTGATGGGAGCGCACCCCGTCCTCCTCGACAGCGAGACCGCGTGCCTACCACAGCCCGGACCATGGGGCGGCCCGGCCCGAGGGGGCAGGAGCAGCGCCGGTACGCTGAGGGCGTGCCCGAATTCGCCGACTCCACCACCACCGAGCTGGAGCGCAAGCTCGTCCCCCTCCGGGTGGTGGCGCTGACCGAGACCGTCACGTACTGCGTCCTGTTCTTCTTCTGGGTGACGGGGAACCGGCCCGGCCGCCTGCTGATGGGGTCGGCCCACGGCATGGTGTTCCTGGCCTTCGCCGCCATGGTGCTCGGGGTGCGGGCCGACATGGGCTGGTCGTGGAAGTACGCCGCGGCGGCCATCATCCTGGGGCCCGTTGGCTCGGTGATGGTCTACTCCCGCCTGCGCCGGGAAGGCGTTCCGACGCAGGCCTGAGCGGTCGGCGGCGCCCGCCGCTCAGGTTGGAGCCCGCACCGGCCGATAACGGCGGCACATGCGCCGCGCCGCCGCTTCCGTGCTGGTCACCGTCGGGCTCCTCGCCGCCAGCCTCGGCTGGTGGTCGTTCGCGGCCCGGTACACCGTGCTCGACTCCGGGCGCTCGGCCAAGATCGCCGACGTCCTCGTCGGCCAGCCCGTCATCCGCGACGCCGTGGCCGACGGCCTCGGCACGGCGCTGGAGCAGGCCCTCCCACCCGGGACCCCGGTGTCGTCCGACGAGATCAAAACCGTGGCCCACAAGGCGCTCGACGACCCCCGGGCCCTCGCCGCCCTGCGGACGGCCATCGTCGACGCCCATCAGCGCCTGCTCGGCAACTACGACGGGCCGGTCACGCTCGACGTGTCCCCCGTCGCCGCCGCCGGACGCGACGCCCTCCTTTCGGCCCGCCCGGACCTGGCCAAGTCGCTTCCCGAGGCGCCCCCGCTGTCGGTCGACCTGCCCACCCAGCACCTGCCCAAGCTCGGCTGGCTCCCCGACCGTGTCCGGGAGCTGACCGGCCTGGCCGGGCTGCTGGCCGCCACCCTGCTCGGCCTCGGGCTGCTGGCCTCCTCCGACCGGCCCCGGGTCCTCTCCCGGGCCGGCCGCTGGGCGCTGCGGGCCGGTGTCGGCTGGGCCGCCTTCGGCTGGGCCCTGCCCTATGCCATGACGAAGATCGGCGAGCCCCGCCTGGCCGCCCTGGGCGCGATCGGCGTCGCGGCCGTCGGTCCGATGATCGCCCCGGCCGTGACGCTGGTCTGCGCCGGTGTCGGGGCCCTCCTCGGCGCCCGGGCCTGGCGCCTCGCCCTGGCCGCCCTGCCGCCCGCTCCCCCTTCCTCCGGGCCCGGCTCCGGCCCCGGTACCGTCTGGCCCGAGACCTCGGGCACCGGTTCCTGGGACCCCGTTCCTCCGCTCCCGGGCCGCCGTCCGGTTCCCCGCCGCGACGGCGAGCGCCAGCCCACCCCGGCCGGGACGTCGGGCAATCCCGTCGCCCGCCCCCGCCGCCCCGCCGAGGGCTCGAGCCGCACCTGGTGGGCCTGACCCGCCGAGTTCAGATCCTCCCAGCTGCCGCGGCCCGGCTCCTGACCGGCCGGTCGGGATGCTCAGGGAGCGGTGTCGGTGGGGGGATCGTCGGGGGCGGGTTCGGTTCGTCGGCCGGTGGCGGCGCCGGCACCGCTCTGGAAGCCCTCCACCATCTTCTCGAGCTCGGCGGCCGCTTCGGCCGGCGGGGCGTCGTCGAGGAGCCGCTCGGCGACGTCGGCGTCGACGGACGGGCGCGGCGAGTTCTTCTCGACGTAGTCGATGATCTCGTCCCGGCGCTCGTCGAGCGTGGCCCGGAGGTTGTCGGCGTCCGGCTCGTGCATGGTCGTCCTCCCCTGGCGGATGTCAGCGTGGTGCGTCGTTCCCGCTCCGGGTGTTCTTGCCCGGGGACGCCCCGGACTATCCCGGAGCCCTACGATCCCGCCGTGGGTCCGGCGGTGCGGGTCTCAGCGGCGGTCTCGGCGGCGCGGGCCGGCGGGCGGCCCGTCGTGGCGCTGGAGTCCACGGTCTTCAGCCGGCTCGGCCTTCCCGCTCCGGCGGGGGAGGACGCACGGCGGCGGGCCTACGAGGCGGTCGTCGCCGCCGGCGCCGTGCCGGCCTTGACGGTGGTGCTGGACGGGGTGGTGCGGGTCGGTGTCGAGGACGCCGACCTGCCCCGGGTCCTGGCCGCCGACCGCAAGGCCGGGGAGCGGGATCTGGCCGTGGCCGTGGCGCAGCGGTGGCCGGCGGCGGCCACCACCGTGTCGGCCTCGGTGGCGCTGGCGGCGGCGGCCGGCGTCGCCGTCTTCGCCACCGGCGGGATCGGCGGCGTCCACCGCCACTGGGCCGAGACCGGCGACGAGAGCGCCGATCTCGTGGCGCTGGCCCGCCATCCGGTGGTGACGGTCTGCGCCGGGGCGAAGTCGTTCCTCGACCTCCGCCTCACGCTGGAGCGGCTCGAGACCCTCGGCGTCCCCGTCCTCGGCCTCGGCACCGACGGCGGAGCCTTCCCGGCGTTCTGGTCCCGGCGGAGCGGCTTCGCCGTTCCGCACGAGGTGGCGTCGCCGGCCGAGGTGGCGGAGGTGGTGCGGGCCGCCCGGGCCCTCGGGTACGGCGGTGGCCTACTCGTCGTGACGCCCGTCCCCGAAGCCGACGAGGTCCCGCTGGAGGAGCTCGGTCCGGTCATCGACGCCGCCCTGGCCGCCGCCACCGACGCCGGCATCGGCGGCGGCGCGGTGACGCCGTTCGTCCTCGACCGGATCGCCGCCGCCACCGGGGGCCGCACGGTGACCGCCAACGTCGCGCTCGTCGAGCACAACGCCGCCGTCGCGGCCGCCATCGCCGCCGCTTTGGCCGACGGCTAGTGGCTGAGTCGTTCATTGACAGGAACTGCGGGTTTGGCCGCGAAGCCATCGTCATTGACGACGATGGGCTCGTCACCGGTCCCAAAAGAGAGCGTCCTTTTTCGGACCATCCGTGCCGGACGGGTGGCCTCCCGGACGGCTCGCAAGGCGCATCGTTCGGCCGTTGAGGCCCGGAATCGGCCCCGCCACGCTCTCTGGCGCTGCCCTTCGGGGACGAGTGGTCCGAAAATGGGTCCACCTTTTTTGGGACCCCCGGTGTGACGCGCTGTGAAATTCGGCGGCGCGCCCTACCGCCAGCGGATCAACGACTCAGGTCGCTAGGGCGTCACCGTTCCGAAGGGGCGTCGCCACATCCGCACGTAGTCGACCAGCTGGTAGGCGGGGAAGGCGGTCGTGTCGTGGG
>JAUZEX010000105.1 GCA_030838815.1 Actinomycetota bacterium | reverse complement strand
GCCCCTCGACGGGGCCGCTCCCGGGCTTTCGTCGTTTCTCGGCCTTGGGGCGGGTCAGCCCGGGGCGCTGGCCTGGGGCCGGGCGACCTGGGCCACGTCGACCGTGACGGCCAGGGGCCAGTCGACCTCCACCACCGGCCCTTCGGCGTAGGCGCTGTACTCGCCGCCCTCCAGTCGCAGGCAGGTGGCCGTGGTCGCCTCGGGGTCGATGACCCAGTAGGCGGGGACCTCGGCGGCGGAGAAGGCGGCCCGCTTCCGGGCGAGGTCCTCCTCCGACAGCCCGTTCAGGACTTCGACCACGAGAAGGACCGGCGTGTGGACCCCCTGCTCGCCGACGGAGCTGTGGGGGGCGACCATCAGGTCGGGGATGACCCGCTGCCCGTCGGGCAGGTCGAGGCGGCACAGCCGGTAGGAGGCATGGCCGGTCGGGACGGCGTGGGCCAGGAGCGGGCCGAGCCGGAAGGAGACGCCGCCGTAGTGGCTCGGCCAGGGGCTCACCAGGATGTGCCCGTCCACCAGCTCGTAGCGGTTGCCGTCGTTGCCCGGCATCGCCTCGAGATCAATCAGGGTGGAATCGCCGGACGGTCGGTGCACGGAGGTCATTTCTCCCCTTCCAGGTGTCAGGCCGGCGACGACGGGGAGATCACGGCCGGCTCGCCGTCGTCGGCGTCGGATCGGAGGAGCTCGGCCCACACGACCTTGCCCCCGTCGGGCAGGGCCTCGACCCCCCAGGCGACGCACAGGGCGCTGACGAGCAGCAGGCCCCGGCCGCCCTCGGCCCGGTCGTCGGCCGCCTGCGGGTCGGGCATCCCGGCCCCGTAGTCCGTGACCTGCAGGCGCAGGGCCCGGTCGGTGAGCCCGGCCCGCAGCTCGCAGCGCGTGCCGGCGTGGACGAAGGCGTTGGTGACGAGCTCGGTCACCACGACGTGGGCGTCGTCCATCAGGTCGGCGCAGCCCCACCGGCGGCATTGCTCGCCCAGGAACCGGCGGGCGGCGGGGACGTCGGCCGGCTGCGGGCCGAGGTCGATGACGGCCGTGTCGTACCGGCGAACGCTCAGGCCGGCCAGCAGGTCGACGAGGTGGCCGATGTCGTGGTCCTTGCTCACCAGCGCTTCGACGTGGGCGCCGAGCGGGAAACCCTCGGCCGCGATCGAGCCGGTGTAGACCACGACCTGGGCGGCCGGCGCCACGCCCCGGAGCCGGGTGAGGACCTCGTGGCCGGCGATGTCGGGCAGGCCGAGGTCGAGCACGACGAGGTCGGGCTGGTGGCGGGCGGCGGCCACGATCGCCGAGGCGCCGTCGCCGGCCTCGGCCACGACATCGAAGCCGTCCCGGAACTGGAGCGACTGGCGCAGCACCGACCGGAGTTCGGCCACATCCTCGACGAGCAGAACGGTGACGGCCACGGCACGAAATCTACCAACGGCCCGGCGACCCTCTTTCCGCCGGGGAAGGGGCGCCGGTTCGCACCCTGGGTAGGTTGGTCCCTATGGAGCCCGGGCCCTTCGACGTGGTCGTCGTCGACGACGCGGCCGATGTACGGGCGGTCGTCGGCCTCCAGCTCCGCCTCAGCCGTCGGTTCAACGTCGTGGGCGAGGGCGGCAGCGGCGCCGAAGCCATCGCCCTCGCCGCCGCCCACCGGCCGGCGGCGATGGTGCTCGACGCCTCGATGCCCGACATGGACGGCCTCGAGGCCCTCCCGGCCATCCTGGAGGTGTCGCCGTCGACGCAGGTCGTCATGTTCTCGGGCTTCGGCGGCCCGGCGCTCGAGGTCGCCGCCCGCAGTCTGGGGGCGGCCGACTTCGTGGAGAAGGCAACCCCGCTGCGGGAGCTGCCCGGCCGGCTGCTGCGGGTCCTCCAGGCGGCCCCGGAACCGGCGCCGGCGGCGGGCGACGGGGTCGAGGAGACACCCGTCGAGGGCGAGACCGTATTGGCCCAGCACCTGGAGCGGTTCCGCACCGTCTTCGACCAGGCCGCCATCGGCATGGCGACCATGACCCTGGCCGGCACGGTGGTGCGGGTGAACCCGGCGCTGGCCGGTCTGGCCGGCGAGGACGAGGGGGCGTTGGTGGGCCGGCGCTACTCCGACCTGACCGGCACCGCTCCCGATGCCGCGCTCCACGAGGCGCTGGTCCGGGTGGCCGGTGGCGGGGTCGAGCTGGCCGAGGTCGAGCACGCGCTGCCCATCCGGGGCTCGACGGCCTGGGTCCGGTCCACGGTCACGGTCGTGCGCGATCCCGACGGGCGGCCGCTGTACCTCTTCGCCCAGGCGGAAGACGTTACGGTCCAGCGGCGGACCCTCGACGAGCTGCGGGCCAGCGAGGAGCGCTTCCGGCTCATGATCGAGAGTGTGGTCGACTACGCCATCTTCATGCTGGACCCCGGAGGCCGCATCACCACCTGGAACACCGGGGCGGAGCGGATGAAGGGCTACCGCGCCGACGAGGCCATCGGGCAGCACTTCCGGCTCTTCTATCCGGCGGAGGCCCAGGAGCTGCGCCATCCCGAGCACGAGCTCGACGTCGCCGTCCGGGAGGGCCGCTACGAGGAGGAGGGCTGGCGGATCCGCAAGGACGGCACCCGCTTCTGGGCCAACGTGGTCATCACCGCCCTGTTCGACCACGACCGCCGCCTCGTCGGCTTCGGCAAGGTCACCCGCGACGTCACCGAACGGCGACGGGCGGAGAACGCCCGCCAAGGGGCCGCGGCCGAGTTGGCCGACGCCATCGAGCGGCTCCGGACGGCCAACGAGCAGACGAGCGACTTCCTGGCCATCATCGCCCACGAGCTCTACAGCCCCATCGCCGCCATGACCGGCGCGGCCGACATCCTGGCCGAGCACTGGGAGCAGCTCGCGGAGGGCCAGCGGGTCGAGAACCTGCAGAACCTGACCCGCAGCGCCGGCCGCACCCGCCGGCTGCTCGACGAGCTCCTCATGGCCTCCCGCCTCGAGGCGGGCCAGCTCGAGGTGACGATCGAGACCGTGCCGCTGGGCCCGATCATCGCCGAGGCGGTGGCCGGGCTGGGCCTGGCGGTGGACGTCGTCGGTGCCGACGGCGTCGTCGTCTCGGCCGACCGGAGCCGGGTGGTGCAGATCCTCACCAACCTCCTGGCCAACGCCGACCGGTATGGCGAGCCGCCCTTCACGGTCGAGGTGCGCTCCGTCGGGGCGGCGGCCGAGATCCGGGTGTGCGACGCCGGCGCCGGGATCACACCGGAGCTGGAGCCGCAGCTGTTCCGGAAGTTCGTCCGGGGGGCGGGGCGCCGGGACCGGGGGACGGGCCTGGGCCTGTTCATCGTCCGGGAGCTGTCCCGCCGCCAGGGAGGCGACGCCTGGTACGAGCGCGGCCCGGGCGTCCGCACCTGCTTCTGCTTCCGGCTCCCGAGAGCGGCCTGAGAGGCAGATCGCTCCAGGGTTCGGGGCTGGAGGCCGGGGGTAACTCTCCGCGAACCGCGCCTTTCGGCCCGGTGTCAGGAGACCCCCCGGTGTCCCTCACGCCAGATCCGCTCCTCCCTGCGCCCCACGACCATGTGGTCCAGTTCTACGGACATGACGACGAGCTGGCCGAGAACGTCGGGCGGTACCTGTCGGCGGGGCTCGAGGCCGGCGGCACGGGGATCGTGATCGCAACCGTTGCGCACCGCCGGGCCTTCAGCGATCGCCTGGCCGGGGCCGGAGTCGACGTCGACCGAGCCCGCGCCGACGGCGCCCTCGTGCTGCTCGACGCCGCCGAGACCATGAGCGCGCTGCTCGTGGACGGCCGCATCGCCCCCCACCGCTTCGAGAAGGTCGTCGGGGATGTCGTCCGGGAGGCGACCGCCGCCCGCCGGCCCGTCCGGGCCTACGGCGAGATCTTCGCCCTGCTGTGGGGGGAGGGCCACGTGACGGCGGCCCTCGAGCTGGAAGCCCTCTGGAACGGCCTCACCCTGGAGGCGGAATTCTCGCTCTACTGCGCCTATCCCCTGGCCTTGGTCGAGGGCGAGGGCGACGTCGACGCCTTCCACGAGGTGCGCAGGCAGCACTCGGCCGTCGTCGGCGATCCGCTGGTCCTCCCCCGCCTCCAGGACGGGCCCCTGGAACTGACCCGCACCTACGCGCCGGGGCTCCGGGGCCCGGGCCTGGCCCGGCGTTTCGTGACCGAGACGCTGGAGGCCTGGGGACGCCCGGAGCTCGTCGCCGACGCCGTCGTCATCAGCAGCGAGCTCGTCACCAACGCCGTCCTCCATGCCGGGACGGATGTCGCGCTCACGATTTCCCGGCGCTCCGACGGCGCCATCCGTCTCGCCGTGCGGGACGAGAACCCCGCCGCGCCGCGGGGCCGCCGGGCCGCCGTCAGCGCCGGGTCCGGTCGGGGCCTCAGCCTCGTGGCCGCCATCAGCTCGAGCTGGGGCGCCGACGTGGTGGGCGGCGGCAAGGTCGTCTGGGCCCAGTTCGGCCGCTGACTCCCGGGGGTGGCGATGGCGATGGCGGCGGCCTCGGACGGCGTTTCGGTCAGAGGGCGGCGACGGCCGCCGCCTCCTCGGCGCTGAGCACCCAGGTGGCGGCGGCGGCATTGGCCGCCACCTGCTCGGGGCGGGTGGCGCCGGCGATGACCGACGTCACGCTGCGCTGGGCCAGGAGCCAGGCGATGGCCAGCTCCACCACCGTGCGACCCCGTTCGGCGGCGTACGCCTCGTAGGCCTCGATGCGGTTGAAATTGTCCCCGGTGGCGGCGGCGGCGAAGCGCTCGCTGCGGGCCAGGCGCGTGCCGGCCGGGAACGGCTCGCCGCGGCGGTACTTGCCGGTGAGGAGCCCCGACGCCAGCGGGAAGTAGGGCACGACACCGAGACCGGCGGCCTCGGCGGCGGGCACGACGCTGTCCTCGACGTCGCGGTTGAGGAGGTTCCAGTGGATCTGGGTGCCGGTGAAGGCGGCCCACCCCCGGGACTCCGCCACGGCCGTGGCGGCGGCGATCTCGTCGGCCGGCGCGTTCGAGCTGGCGATGTGGAGCACCTTCCCGGCCCGGACCAGCCCGTCCAGCGCTTCGAGGACCTCCTCCACCGGCGCGTCGGGATCGGGCATGTGCTGGTAGTAGAGGTCGATGCGGTCGGTGCCGAGGCGCCGGAGGCTGATTTCGGCGCCCTCCCGTATGCGGGCCGCCAGCCGGCCGGGGGCGTAGGGCTCGTCGGCCGCTCGGGAGCGGTACTTGGTGGCGATCACCGCTTCATCGCGCCGGGAACCGAGAGCCGCCCCCAGCATCTCCTCGGAATGTCCTCCGCCGTAGACCTCGGCGGTGTCGAAGTGGGTGATGCCGGCGTCGAGGGCGGCGTGGACGACGGCGGCCGCGGCCGGGGCGTCGATGGCCATCCCGAAGTTGTTGCAGCCCAGACCGACCACCGACAGGTCCGGCCCCTGCTTGCCCAGCGTGCGTGTCTCCATGCCCGTCAGCCTAAGGGGGGCGGGATCCCCTCCCGTCGCGGCACGAGGCCGGCCGGACCGTCACACCCGGCCTTTACCATGACACGGTCGGGGCAGGGACGCGGTCGGGCGAGGGACGCGATCGGGGGAGGACTCGGTCCGAGGCGGGGACCCGGTCGGAGGAGGGCCGCCCGGTCTTCGGACGGCGAGTCGGGCAAGACGGTGGGGTGGAGGTGGCGGCGCTGGGTGGGGCTCGGTGGACGGTCGACGAGGTGCTGGGGCTGGCGCCCGACGCGTCCTCGGCGGGTGCGGCCCGGCGGCTGTCGCTGTCAGCGGTGTGGTCGCAGGCCGGGTCGAGCGGATCGCTGCTGTGGGGGAAGTGCCAGGGCAGCGGCCGGGAGCCCTACCAGGTCACGATCGACCTCAACGAGCCCGAGTTCCGCTGCACCTGCCCGAGCCGGAAGCATCCCTGCAAGCACGGCCTGGCCCTGCTCCTCCTGTGGGCCGAGGGCGACGGATCGGTGGCCGACGACGCCCGTCCGGCCGATTTCGCCGCCGAGTGGGTGCAGCGGCTGGCGGCCAAGGCCCCGGCCGTCCGTGACGCCGCCCCGCCCGACCCGGAGGCGCAGGCCCGACGCCTGGCGC
>JAUZEX010000088.1 GCA_030838815.1 Actinomycetota bacterium | reverse complement strand
TCGACACCGAGGCCCAGATTCTGGGCCGGCTGATGGCCGCCCAACTGGAGGCCAAGGGCTACACGGTGCGGACCAAGATCCCGCTGGGGGGAACCAACATCATCCGCAAGGCGCTGACCTCGAAGCGGATCGACGCCTACTGGGAGTTCACCGGCAGCGGACTGAACCTTCTCGGCCAGCGTCCCATCGGCGACCCGCAGGCGGCCTACGCCAAGGTGAAGGAGCTCGACGCCGCCAACGGGGTGACCTGGCTCCCCGCCGCCCGGCTCAACGACACTTACGCCCTGGCGGTCAAGGGCGACGGGCCCATCACGGCCCGAACGCTCTCCGAGCTGGCCGGCGCGCTCCGGTCGCAGCCCTCCGCCCGGCTCTGCGTCGACCCGGAGGGCGGCTTCCGGGAGGACGTGCTGCCGCTGCTCCAGTCCGTCTACGGGATCACCTTCAAGGACACGACCCAGCTCGGCTACGAGCTGATCCCTCCGGCTGTGGCCGACGGGCGGTGCGCGGCGGGCATCGTCTACTCCACGGCCGCTCTCATCGTGAAGAACGGGCTCCGCGTGCTCGACGACGACAAGACGGCCTTCGGCGCCTACATCCCGGCCCCCACCGTGATGACGTCGCGGCTGTCCCGTTGGCCCCACCTCGCCGATGACCTCGCCGGGCTCAGCGCCGCCCTCGACACGCCCACGATCACCGGACTTAACGCTCAGGTTGACGTCGAGAAGAAGTCACCGGAGGAGGTCGCCCGTGACTTCCTTGTCACAAGAGGACTCATTTCTGCGCCCGAGGCGAACAAAGGTACCAACGGCCGTTGACAGCCCGCCCAACCCCGCGCGAAGGATGGGCGAAACGGCGAGCAGGAGGAGTGCGATGACCCTGGCCCGAGGGAATCACCGGCTGCCTGCGGCGGACGAGAGCTGGCCGTACGCCGATGTCGAAGACGAAGAGCCGGCCGATGACGAGGTCGACCTCGACGTCCTGGAACTGCGGGTCGACCCCAGGGCCTACCTCGGCCTCGAGGACGAGGAGCGCGAGGTGCTGTTCCTTCGCTTCGGACTGTCCGATGGCCGGGCCCGATCGATGAAGGAGATCGCCCGCAGCCTCGGCGTCACCCACGCCGGGGCGACGGAGCTCCTCGGCCGGGCCATCGAGAAGGTCCGCACGAGGGTCGCCCTGGAGGCCTGATCCCGGCCGGTAGCATCGGCGGGTTGGCACCCCAGCGATCATCTCCCGTCGCGTCCAGGGCAGGCGCCCCACAGCCCCCGCCTCGCGGCGCGGGCGGCCAACTCCTCGTCGAGCATGACCCGGCCGTGGCTCCCGTTGGGCGGGATCACCAGCAGCCGGGCATAGCCGCCGGTGAGGAGCTCGTCGTTGAAGGAGTGGCCGTCGACGGCGACGTAGGCCAGGAGACGGCCGTAGCGGTCGCGGCGCAGGCGGTCGAAGGTGAGCCGGACGGTGCGCCCCTGGAGCCGCCGGTGGGTGAAGGCCGATGCCTCCTCGCCATAACAGCCGACCGGGCGCCGGGGGTCGACGGTTTCGGGCGTGTCGACGCCGAGCAGCCGTACGCGTTCCCGGTGGACGGCCCACGTCACGTCGACGGTGTCGCCGTCGACGACGCCGGTGACTCGGACGACCCCGCCCGGCGGCCCGTCGCCCCGCCCCGCCGTCGAGGAGCGCGCCGTGCCGAGGCGCCACCCGCCGAGCGAGGTGGCGGCCAGCGCGGCCACGAGCACCGCCGACCCCCGGCGAGGGTTGAGCATCGGGGCGGGATCGTACCGGTGGCGGGTCCGGCGACCCCGGGGATTTCCCGTTGACGAGCAGGATTCCCCGGTGACAGCGGCGGTCCGAAGCCGGGGGGCCGTGGCCCGGCGCCGCGGGCTGTTGCTGGTGGTGATGGCGCTGGTGATTTCGGCACTGGCGGCGTCGGCCACCGCCGTGGCGCTCGGCAGCCGGGCCGACCTGTCGTCGTCGCGGCGCCGGGTCGACTTCACCTGGGGAGCGCTGCGACCGGCGCTCGACGGCCGGTACCAGAAGCTGGCCGCGGCGGGCGCCGCCGCCCGGGCCGGACTCACCACCGGCCGGGCCCTCTTCGACGAGATCGACGGCGCCGTGGCCGCCTGGCCCGGCACCGCCCGGTCCTCCACCGACCGCCAGGTGGACGCCGCCGCCCGGCTCGAGGGGCTGGCCGCCCGGCTGTCGGCCACGGTGGCCACGACGCCCCGCCTGCGGGCCTCCACCGACGTGGCCGAGGCCATGCGCCGGCTGGAGCAGACCGACACCACGAGCGCCCGAGCGCCCTACAACACGGCTGTGGCGGCCTATCAGCGGGCCCGGGGGGGCTTCCCCCGGCGGCTGGTGGCCGGCGCCCTCGGCTACGACGACCGCCGCACGCTCGAAGTCCCCGCTTGATGCTCTGGACCTGAACCCAACGGAGATGTAGCTCACGTCCCGTCCCGGCGGGCCGATACGGTTGATCTGATGAGACTTCTCGTGGTGGGAGGGGCCGGGTACATCGGGAGCGTGGTGGCGGCCCAGCTGATCGACGCCGGGCACACCGTGACGGTGGCCGACAACCTGTCCAAGGGCCACGACTGGGCTGTGCCGCCCAAGGCCACCTTCGTGGAGGTCGACGTCCTCGACGCTCCGGTGCTGACCGAGGTCGTCGGTGACGGGTTCGACGGCGTCCTGCACTTCGCCGCCCTGTCGCTCGTCGGCGAGTCGGTCACCGAGCCGACCCGGTACTTCCGGACGAACGTGGCCGGCACGCTGAACCTCCTCGACGCCATACGGGCGGCCGGGGTGGAGCGACTGGTGTTCTCCTCGACCGCCGCCACCTACGGGGAACCCGACGAGGTGCCCATCCTGGAAACGGCGCCGACCGTGCCCACCAACCCCTACGGCGCCTCCAAGCTGGCCGTCGATGCGGCCATCGGGTTCGAGTGCGCCGCCTCGGCGGCCCGGGGCGAGACCTTCGGCGCGACGAGCCTCCGGTACTTCAACGTCGCCGGCGCCTCCGGCGACTACGGCGAGCTCCACGACCCCGAGACCCACCTGATCCCGCTCGTGCTGCGGGTGGCGGCCGGCCTGCGGGAATCGGTGCAGATCTACGGCACCGACTACCCGACCGGGGACGGGACGGCGGTGCGGGACTACATCCACGTGGAGGATCTCGCCCGGGCGCACCTCCTCGCCCTCGACGCCATCACCCCCGGCACCCACGCCGTCTACAACCTCGGCAACGGGACCGGCTTCTCGGTGCGTCAGGTGGTGGAGGCCTGCCGGGCCGTGACGGGCCATCCGATCCCGGCGGTCGAGGTCGGCCGGCGGGCCGGCGACCCGGCAGTCCTTGTCGCGTCCAGCGACAAGATCCGCCGGGAGCTGGGCTGGGAGCCGCAGAAGCCGAGCCTGGAGGCGATGGTCGGCGACGCCTGGGAGTGGATCCAGGCCAACCGTCACCGGCAGGGCTGAGCCCGCTCAGGCCTCCCCGGGCCACTTGGGAGCTTCACCAGCCTCCCCCGGGCCACCACAGCGCCACGCTCCTCCGGAGGCCGGGCGGCTCGAGGATGGCGTCGATCTCGGCGTCGCGCTCGGGCGGGAGGCACAGCCGGCGGCGGGTGAAGGCGACGAGCTCGGCCCGGTCGTGGTCATGCCATCGGGGCGCGGCCTCGAACTCCTCGATTCCCACGTCGAGCCCCAGGTCCCCCAGCACGGCGGCCGCGTCGGCGGCCGTGGGCCGGACCGGACGGACGTTTCCGTGGAAGTGCCGCCAGAGCGCATTCAGCGACGACTGCGGGTGCTCGGCGGTGATCTCCACCACCACCCTCTGCCGGGCGTGGTCGGTGAGGGCGACCACGAACGGGACGATGTCGGCGACGTTGTAGAGGACGTGGTGGCAGACGACCACGTCGGCCGGGCCCACGGCCCTAGCCACGGCCGGCCACAGCCCCTCGACCTCGGCGTGGTCGATCTTCAGCTGCTCGGCCCGCTCGGCGAAGGCCGTCAGCATCCCGGGGCTCTGGTCGACGGCGGTGACCGACGCCGCCGGCGGGCACAGCGGGAGGCTGGCCGCTCCCCCGCCCGCGCCGACGTCGAGCACGGAGCCACCGTCGGGCAGCGCCTCCAGCGCCCGCTGCAATGACGGGGAAGGCGCCGAGCGCCGCTCGGCGAGCGCCTCCTCGGCGGCTCGGGCGAAGAGGCCGGGCGGACAGGCCCACGGAGTGTCCGGGGCGGCGGCCAGGATGTCGGGCGGGATCGCCCAGGAGTCGAGGTCCTCCCGCCAGCGCCGGGCCGAGGCGGGGGCCGGCCGCCCCGGCGCGTCGTCGCTCATCGAGTGGCAGGTTAACCACCGCCGCGGCCGGTCCCTTTACCCTGAAGGGCCGTGGACACCGGATTCGCGGTCGTGGCCGGGGTGGTACTGGCGGTGGTCGCCTTCCGGCGCGCCCGGGGGGTGCTTCACCCGGAGGCCCGCCGGGCCGTGGCCCGTCAGGCCATCGGAACCCGCGCCCGACGCGCCCTCACCGTCACCCTGGCCGTGGCCCGGGCGGCGCTGGGCGTTGCCGCGCTGGTCGGGGTCGTCTGGCTCACCCGGCGGCTGTTCACGTGACCGTCCCCGACGACGACGACGACGACGCCGCCGAGCCGAGGGCGGTGGCGAATCCGGAGCCGCTGCCCGAGGAGTTGATGACGCCCCATCCCCGGCGGCTCCCACCCGGGGCCCCCGGGTACGAGGAGATCCTG
This sequence comes from Actinomycetota bacterium, assembly GCA_030838815.1. Classification (GTDB taxonomy): domain Bacteria; phylum Actinomycetota; class Acidimicrobiia; order IMCC26256; family BP-133; genus BP-133. The sequence continues at coordinate 1,576 of JAUZEX010000088.1, read as the reverse complement.
CAACTCCACGAGACGGCGGTCCGCCGGGGCAGCGGCCGGTACCGCGACCCGATCTCAGGGCTGTGGGCCATGACGGCCGTCCATCTCTGGGAGCGGGGCTACTGCTGTTACTCGGATTGCCGCCACTGCCCGTGGGTCGACCGCCCTTAGCCAGGAGGGAGGCAGGCGAAGCCCCCGACTCAGGCCGAGGCGCCCAGCATCCCTTCGTGGGCCCGCTCGATCCGGGCCACTTCGTCGACGGGGGCCACCCACCAGAAGGAGCGGATGGTGGCGTCCCAGTCGGCCAGCAGAGCGGCGGCCAGCACCGAGCCGGTCTCCTCCCGGTGCCGTTCGACCAGGAAGCACAGCTCGGCCGACTGGGCGGCGTTGGGCCGGCGCGACTCCACCAGCTGCGAGTTGAGCCGCCCGCCGAGGCGCCCGTCGGGGTCGTAGACGTAGGCCTCGCCGCCGGTCATGCCCGCGCCGAGGTTCTGGCCCACCGGGCCCAGGATGACCACGGTGCCGCCGGTCATGTACTCGCAGGCGTGGTCGCCGGTGCCCTCCACCACCGCCATCGCCCCGCTGTTGCGGACGGCGAAGCGCTCCCCCACCCGCCCGGCTACGAACAACTGCCCGCCGGTGGCACCGTAGAGCAGCGTGTTGCCGGCCAGGGCCGGCTCGCCGGCGTCGTCGGCCGGCGGCCGGATGACGATCCGGCCGCCGCCCATCCCCTTGCCGACGTAGTCGTTGGCTTCGCCGGTCAACTCGAGGGTGACGCCGTCGGCCAGGAAGGCCCCGAAGCTCTGCCCGGCCACGCCGCTGAAGCGGGCCCGCACCGTCCCCGGCGGCAGCCCGTCGCCCCACTCGATTCCGATGCTGCCGCCGAGCTCGGCGCCGATGGTGCGGTCGGCGTTGGTGATCGGATACTCGAGCGTGAGCTCCTGACCCTCCCACAGGGCGTAGAAGGCGTCCTCGGCCAGGCGGCGGCCGAGCTCGGAGCGGGGGCGCTGGATGTCGACGCCGGCCACGAACCGCCGGGGCCGCTCCGGATGGGCCGGCGGCTCGAGCAGGTAGGTGAGGTCGAGCGAGTCGGCCCGGGCGTCGCCCGTCTCCCGCTGGCGGAGCAGCTCCACCCGGCCGATCGCCTCGTCCAGCGAGCGGAGCCCGAGCGAGGCCAGCAGGGCCCGCACCTCCTCGGCGATGAAGAGCAGGTACTGGGCCACGCCTTCGGGTGTGCCGGCGAACTTGGCCCGCAGGTTGGGCCGCTGGGTGGCGATCCCCGTCGGGCAGGTGTCCTTGTGGCAGGCCCGCACCATGATGCAGCCCTCGGCCAGCATCAGCGCCGTGCCGAAGGAGTACTCGTCGGCACCGAGCAAAGCGGCCATCAGGATGTCCCGGCCCGTTTTCATCCCGCCGTCGACGCGGATCCGGACCCGGCCCCGGAGATCGTTGTCGCACAAGGCCCGTTGCGTGTCGGCCAGGCCCAGCTCCCACGGCATGCCGGCGTGTTTGATGGAGCTGAGCGGCGACGCGCCCGTCCCGCCGTTGCTGCCGGAGATCATGACGACGTCGGCCAGCGCCTTGACGACGCCGGCCG
>JAUZEX010000051.1 GCA_030838815.1 Actinomycetota bacterium | reverse complement strand
GACGTCAACGTGTCGGGCACATTCGTCGGCGCCCGGGAGGCGGCCCGCCGGATGACCGACGGCGGCTCGATCGTCAACCTCGCCTCCATCACCGGCTTCTCCGCCCGCGCCGGCCTGACCGCCTACTCCACCTCCAAGCACGCCGTCGTCGGACTGACCCGCAACCTGGCCAAGGACCTGGCGCCGCTCGGCGTGCGGGTCAACGCCGTCGCCCCCGGCCTCATCGTCACACCCGGCGTGCTGGGAGGCTCGGCCGGCGAGACCCGTTCGGCCGCCGCCCTGGCCTCGCGCCCGGCGGCCCCCCTCGGCCGGCACGGACTCCCCGACGATGTTGCCCGGGTCGTGCTGTTCCTGGCCAGCGATATGGCCGCCTTCGTGTCGGGGGCCACGATCGTGGTGGACGCCGCCGACACCGCATGAATATAGTGATCGCTAGATTAAAGCTCGTTTGAGCGGGAAGGCGGTCAGAGATGGCAGAGGGGCGGCGCGTCGGCGACTTCGGCAACCAGGCGGTGGTGGGCGCCTTCGACTTCCACCTCGCCGACCTCGACGAGAACCTCGACCTCCACGGCGTCGGCCAGCGGGCCATCTGGCCCTACGGCGGGCTGCGCAACGAGGCCGGCGATCTCTTCGTCCTCGAGCGCAAGCTGGTCCACCAGATGACCGGCGGGCTGTGGCTCATGTCCGACAAGGGCGGCGTCGCCCTCAACCTCACCCCGAAGTCGGTGCACAGCGCCCGGGGCGAACTGCGCCGGGAGTTCACGCCCGACCGTCACATCTACCGCGACCACCTGATGGCCAAGCTCGGCGATCTCGCCCCGCCCGACGAGCAGTCCTTCCACCTCGACGTCACCGACGACACGCTGGTGTGGGCCGAGGGCGAACTGTGCGACCTGAGCGGCCGGGCCCTCGGCCCCGGCATGCACTTCTTCGGCGTCGACCGCTGGCCGTTCATGTACATCACCCGGGCCTTCTGGATGACCGGCACCGTGCTCGGTGACGCCGTGTCGGGGATCATCTGGTTCGACCACGGCTACTGGCGCGAGCGGGGGGAGTGGAAGGAGCAGCCCTTCTACACGCAGCGCCAGGTGGCCTGGAACGTGTTCTCCAACCACTACGAGGACGGCACCCACGAGTGGGGCCACATCGTTCGGGGCACGGACGGGATCGGAGCCTGCATGGTGGCCGGCGACGCTGCCACCACTCCCGATGGCGCCATCGCCACCACCGGCGACTTCACGAGCACCTTCGTCCTCGACGACCAGGACTACGTGGCCTCCGCCCGCTACGGCACCGGCGAGCACGAATGGGAGTTCACCGCCGAGCCGGCCGGCCGCATGGTCCACTTCAACAAGGCCCGCTGGGCCGGCTACCGGGCCCAGTCCGGCCTGATGCGCCGGGTGGGTGACACCCGCACGGTCGCCAACGGGTTCGTGTGGCTGGAGTGCTTCGCCGACCGCATCCGGGCCGAGGGTCTGGCCAAGGAGTAGCCGGCCGCGCTACTTCCAATAGGCCGGGATCGCGGCTGCACCAAACTGGAGGACCTCACCCACCTCCAGTTGCGGACGTGCCGATCGGTGCGGCTCACCCACCCGCCGCCCACGATCAGAAGCTTCCAGGCCACCGGACCCCAACCCTACGAGGCCGTAGCGACTGCCAGGGGATGGCGGTGGTCCGACGCGGCGGATAACGGCTCCGCTCCCTCATTCTCAGTAAGTCCAGGAATCCCGGGATGGTCATCGACCATCACCCGCCGCAAGGCCTTCTCGGCTGCGAGCCGTCGCTTCTTCGCCGTGTTGTGACCTCCAAACCCGAGAGCGGCGCCCAACTGACGGTCGCTGTTGTGCGGCGTGCTCCCGTGAAGCCCGTAGCAAAGGGTCAGCACCTTTTCGTCGTACGGGGTCAGCTGCGCGAGGGCCAGCGGGAGCGCCTCGAGGGTCTCCCGGTTCTCGACCTCCTCGGTGAAGTCGGCCTCGACGCTGGTGGAGGGAGCCTGAGCCCCAGGCACGATTCCCGCCTCGAACATGGCGAGTTTGCCGATCATGAAGGCGTAGTCAGCCAAAGTGCCGTTGCTCGGGTCGAAAGCGGCGAGCACCTGCGGACGGCAGAGGGCGTAGAGCGCGGCCTCCAGCATCTGGTCCACGAGGCCTTCGTTGGCCCCGCCGCGTCTCCTAGCTTCTGCCAGCAGGCCGAAGATGATCTCCGGGGGGAACGGGCAGACGGGATCGAGTTGCAGGCCAGCAACCATTCGCCGAACTTCGGCATTCGTCACGATGTCTCCCACGGGGTGGGGAAAGCGAGCGATGGGGAGGGGCTCACTGGCGGGGCGTCTCGGCAGGAGCCGGTGACTGTCCCGGACGGAGCGTACGAGTCCAGTGGCTTGCCGGTTTGGTGGCTTGAGCGTCGTCGGGCAGCTGAGCAGGCGAGGAGGCGGGGGGGGCACGAAGGGCACGAGCACGGGCTGAGCCGGTTTTACCCTCCTCCTACTGTCGACTTCTCGCCGCCCGGCGAAGTCGCTCGGATGGCGTCATGCGGCGCCAGGGACCGTCGTCGAAGGCCCGTCGGGCTGCGTGTACCACCAGGTCGATGTCAACGGCGCCGTCGTTGGCGATGGCGGCGAGTGTTTCCTCTATTGCCGGGTTGGCTGTCTTGATGGTCGTGCGGGACTTGGCGTCGATCAACTGCCGGTCGATGAACAACTGCGGGTGAGCGACAATGAAATCCTGGACGCGCGTGTTGAGCGTGGCGGTGCTCACGGGTTGTTCCCCGTTCCTCCCGCTGTCGCGGGCGCTAAAACGGTAATTCCGTCAGAAGTCGGCCTAGATTCGTGTCGCAGAGTCGACCATGCGCTGAGCGATGACGATCATCTTTTCGTTGGAGCTCTGCGACTCTTTTTTCAAGAGATCGAATGCCTCGTCGGCGTCGTAAGCCAGTCTTGTCATGAGCATGCCTCTGGCCTGGTCGATCACCGCCCGTGATTCGAGCGCCTCGCTCAACTCCTGAACAAGCCTGGTGCTGTCGGCTCGGACGTTGGTGTTGTTGGAGGAGGTGAGAGCGATGATGCGCTGACACTCTTCGGACAGCAGCAAATCGTGAAGCACTGCAAGCCCCTCGGAAAGTCGATCGGAATAGTCGACCATGGAACGCTCCTTGTCCATCGGGAGCCAGCCTCCGAAGGCGCTGAGAGCGGCGTCACGGCACGAAAAATGACTCTCGTGCCCACACTACCCGATTTTAGGGCTGGCCGGACCCGTCATGCAGTAATTCTCCAACCGGGTTCGCTACTCCTTTTCGAGGAACCTTGAAGGAGCCGTCGACGTTCACGAGCCCTCTTACTTTCGAGATCTGAAAGGAGAGCGTTTTTCCCTCGACAGGCTCGCCACCAAACGGCAGACAGTGAAAGCCGGCCGCGCCACCCGACTCCGAACGAGCCTACGCCGACGTCGACCGGTCCGGGATGCCCGCCGCACGGTCGTTCGCCGGATTTCTCATGCCATGGGACACCCGCCTCGGGAGAGCGGGCGTGATGGTCGGGTTGGGAGCGCTGGGTCGGAGCCGGGTGCTGACCCCTCGGCTCAGAGCAGTGTTCATCGCCTTACGAGCTGCGTTCATCCGTGGTGGCTCTCAGCAACGACGTCGAGTGACGGCGAGGGCATCGGCACAGAATGCCCGATCCGGTGGGTAGTTGCCCGTTTCTGGGTGGGATGGACACGCCGCGAGATCGACGGCGCGCGACGGTCGCAGGGTTGAAGACCCCCCCGGGAAGCTTGGCGGCCGAGGTGCCGTTCGGTGCGGGCCGGCTGCGCCGGAAGCCTGTTGTTCGGGCGCGTGGTTCTGTGCGACCCGTCCGAAGCGAGATCCGACTTGGGGCCTTTCCCTTTGGGTTCGGATCGTCCGAAGCATCGTTCAGTGGCAGCCTTGGCCAGACGTTCTATTGTTTCGCTGATGACAAGGAGTGATGAGATCCTGCCGGCGCGCGGCGGGTTTTCTGATGTCGATGCGGATCCACCGCAGGTCGCGCGCCTCATCGCCAACATGGACGCTGGTGACTCTCATCCTGCGGTCGTCGCGTTGCGCGCTGGCGTGGCGGATGCGCTGCTCCTTGAGCCGGGATCGCAGGTTCTGGACGTTGGAGCCGGTACCGGCACAGCAGCTCGCCAACTGGTGGACCGTGTTGCGCCCGGCGGGCGACTCGTGGCCATGGACTCCAGCGCGGCGATGGTCGCCGTTGCTGCCGAGCGAGGCGCTGGGGTCACCGGCTTCGAGGCAAAGGTTGGTGACGCGACCGCGATCCCGGAACCTGACTCGTCGTTCGATGCCTACCGGTCGGAACGCACATACCAATGGCTCGTGAACCCAGAAACGGCTATTGGTGAAGCGTGGCGGGTGCTTCGACCGGGCGGTCGCATCGCCGTAATCGACAGCGATTGGGATACCGCCGTGTTCGATCACCCGGATCTCGATCTCACGAGAAGGCTCGTCGGGTCGCGCGGTCCGTCACCGAACGGACGTATTGGGCGCAGGCTCTACCGGTTGATCGCTGACCGCGG
>JAUZEX010000050.1 GCA_030838815.1 Actinomycetota bacterium | reverse complement strand
CCCGTCGGGCAGCTCGTCCCGGCTTACCGGGTTGATGTTGGTGTCGTGGGCTGTGGCGTCGCGCTTGCCGGTCGTGGTCCCCGTCGCCTGTTTGTCTCCGCCGCCTTCGCGGCAGGCGGACGCCGTGACGGCGAGAACGGCAGCGAGCAAGGCTGCGAGGGCCGGGGCCCGGCGTGTTGCAGGCATCAGCGGTCCTCCTCCGGGCGAGATGAATTGGCGCCCACGCCGGCGTGGGTCGCGGCTCAAGTCTAAAGACGGCCAGAGACTTGAACCCTGAACCCACGGATTAAGAGTTTCTGGCACACGGATCCAGGTCAGTCCGCCCGGATCCAGACCGCCTTCGGCCGCCTGGTCGGAATGAGGCGGCTGTCCCTACCTCCGAGCCGCTCCGGCCGATCCCCCGGACCGTCGGGGCTGTCGCCCCGGCCGTGGCGGCCTGCTCCCTCGCGGCGAAGCCTCTGAGCGCCCGGAAACCTCGGCCGGGACCTCCCTGCCGATGGTACGCGCTCGGGGATCGGTCGACGAGTGCGCGGGAGTGCTGCCCATGGGGGTTACAGGGGACGTCCGCCGGGGAGAACGTCAGGGCGGTGCGAGTCCCCGGCCCAGCGACGGGAGTCAGGGGCGGGGGGGATATTGGGCCCGCGGTCGCCTACCAGGACCGTGGGCGGGAGGTCGAGGGCGGGTCCGGGGGCCTCGGCTTCGGGGGCGGCGGCCCGGCGGCGTCGGCGGCGGTGGACGAGGGCGACGGCAGCGAGGGCGATGAGCCGGCCGGTGACCAGCAGGCCGACGGCGGCGATGGCCAGCAGCCAGATCGGCGCCTGGCCCCGGCGGAGATCGCCGATGGCCTGTCCGATGGCGGGGAGGGCGCCGGGCTTCTGCGGCGGGGCCACGACCTCGAGCTTGGCGGCGGTGAGGGGGACGGGCGCGGCGGCTACCCGGACGCCCTTGGCCGGGTCGGCCAGCGTGGCCGAGATGGTGTAGGTGCCTTCGGGGAGGAGGCGGTCGAGGGTCTGCTCGACGGCGGTGTCGGTGTGGGCGTAGACGGTGTCCATGGTGACGGCGCCCCGGTGGACCACGGTGCCGGCGGCGTTGGTGACGACCAGCTCGCCCTCCGGGTGCAGGTGGGTGTTCCCGGTGTTCTCGACCCCGATGGCGACCACCGAGTGGCCGGCGACGATGGTGTGGCGCCCGGCGCCGGTCGACAGCCCGGCCACCAGCGGCCCGGGGACGGTGATGGCCACGGCCACGACCTGGCGGGTCACCTGCTTGAGGGCGATGCCCCCGCCCTGGGCCGGGAGGCTGTGCTCGACCGCGATGCTGGAGATGTACTCGCCGGGTGCGGCCCCGCGGGGGGCCGAGACCGTGAACTCCTCGGTGACCGCCGCACCCGGCTTCAGGTTGAGCGTCTCGGGGCGGAAGCTGAGCCAGGCGGTGGTCCCGCCGCTGGCCGCGTCACGGAGGTTGGCGCCGAACCCGCCGTTGATCAGGCTGTAGACCTCGGCGGCGTAGGTGCGGGCGGCCACCGGGATGGTCCCCGGGTTGCTCACCTGGACGGCCAGTCGCCGGCTCTCACCCGGGGCCAGCGTCACCTCGAAGTAGGCCTTTGCCTGCCCGACGGCGACGACGCCCACCTTCGCCGTTGCCGCCGCAGCGTGTGCCGCCCCGGACGCGGTGAGGGTCACAAGACCGATCAGGCCGGCGAGGACGGACAGGCGGGCGCTTCGGCGAGACCACATGGTGGGTTCCTGACTCCGGTGAGGGGGAGGGGACTGCCAGTGGCGCCCGGGTCGCCCCGGGCGCCACCCGTTCTGTTTGGTTACGGAGCTGCGATGATCGTGGTCGTCAGCGTCCCCGTGTAGGTGCCGGCGGCGCTCTGGGCGGGGATGAGGAGGGACACACCGAGGGCCTGGGTGTAGGTGCCGTTCCCGTAGGTGGGCCCGGCCTGGATGACCTTGCGGGCGGCGTCGAGGGTGCCGCTGCTCACGCCCACCTCGGGGCCGAAGGTCGCGGTCACGTTGACCGCCTGGCCGGCCGTCACGGTCGGCACCGCGGCTGAGGTCAGGGCGAAGTTGGCGGCCGGGATGTTCGTGCCGGTAGAGGCGCCTTCACCGCCGGCGGTCCACACGAAGGCCGAGCTTTGGATGGTGACGTTCCAGCCGGCGTTGGAACCGGTGCTGTCGTCGGCGGTCAGGGTCATGCTTCCGTTGGGTGTCCGCTCGGCGTGGGAGTAGGCCAGAGAGGGCAGGGTGAGGTCCACCATGCTGGCGCTACGGGCTCCAGCGGTGAGGGTCTGGGTCACGCTGCTGGTAGCAGCAAAGGCGGACGGGGCCAAGCCGGCGATCAGGGCGGCGCTGCCGGCGAGGCAGGCGATGATGCGGGTACGACGCATGGCTGTTCCTTTGGCTGAGTTGCCGGCGAACCTGCCGGCGGTCGGAGTGCATGAGCCGGACGGCTTGGTAATCGGGACGCGCCTGGTGACACCCAGGGTCTACGTGACGGTCGCCTTCTCGTTCGGCAGCCCGGCGACCGTGCCGCTCTCGCGGTTTAGGCCCGTGGCTTTGCGTCCCCGGATTTCCCCGGGTTTGCCATTTTTCGCTGAGGGGGAGTCGGTCCACTCTCCGGAAGTTCAATCACAGTATCGACACGCATTGACGGGAACTTCAGTGTCGCGTGCGTCTTTTTCCAACGGATGCGGAGGTCACCATTCATCTAAATGGATTGGTTCGTGTATCTGCGACATCGTCAAAAGTACCGATTCCATGACGGTTAGGGAGAGCCCGGCGTCGGCGGCAATGGTTGACGAGCACTCGGCGCGCCCGCGGGCGCGGCGCGTACCCGCCACCCGGACAAGGGTTTCCCCCTCCAGGCCCAGGAACTACTGCTCGGCGCCGCCTATGGATACCACGGCGTTCGTCGGATCTGTCCGATGTCGAGATCCGCGCCCGGGCATTTGCGAGCAGGCCGCGGGCACAGGGCAGCCAGTCTCCGAGATAATGCGCCTGGGTCCTACGCATCGGGAGACGTCGATGCCGATAGAACGACTATGAATAAGAAACGCAAGAACTCAACCGGATCCGCCACGCGCTCGACCGCCCTGGCGGTTGAAGTAGGTCGCCGCCCCGTCAGGCGACGCCGTCCAGACGATGTGGGGAATCGACTCGGCGATCAGCTCGGCGTCCGGCTCGCCCAGACCGCGATCCTGCCGTGGCAGCCCCTCGGCGCCGGGATGGGGTGTGAGTGAGACCGTCATGCCAGGAAGGTCGGACCGCACCCCCGGGGTACCTTGAGAGCCTTAGGTCACATTTCAATCGGAACCCTCATCGGATTGCCCCGTGGCGGTTTGATACAGCCGCGCCGCGCCTGTCGTGAGATCTTCAACCGCGGCGACCCCTCCGTCAGCGATAGCCCGTTCGCGTCGACCAACTCCCGAACAACGGCGGCGCGCACCGTAGTGATCGCCGGCATAGGCGACGGGGTGCTTACGAGCGACTGCGGCCCTGACGATGTCGACGTACTCCCGGGTGCGGCCGCTCGACCTCCAACACCGTGGCCAGTGTCGCGGTGGAGGTCGAGGTAGCGGACCCACCCGACGACGATCCAGTGGTCACCGGCGAGGTGCTGCTGCTCGAGGTCGCAGTGGAGGTGGGCTACGGCCCCGTCGACGAGCGGGGATCGTGACACCGGGGCCGGTGACCCGGTGGGGAAGGAACAGAGGACCTGGCGAAACCGGGCCGCGTCGTCGACCACCACGACGTCTTCGCTCATGTACTCCTTCAGCGTCCGGGAGCCATCAGTCGGCAAGGGTGAAGAAGGGCGACGCCAGCAGCGTCCGGTCCCACCACCGCGACCGGCTGACCTGGGGCAGCAGGTGGCCGAGCTTGCGCCGCTTGGCGCTCAGGTAGGCGCCGTTGTCGGCCGTCGGCTCGACGATCAGCGGGACCCGCTCGGTGAGGTCGAATCCGTAGCCGGCCA
>JAUZEX010000039.1 GCA_030838815.1 Actinomycetota bacterium | reverse complement strand
CCTCGGTGCGGAAGTCCTCCCGGCGGTCCGACCAGCGCAGCCCTCCCCGGCTCACCCGCCCGCCCCGGAGGTGCACGCCCTCCACCCGGGGGGAGCAGACCCAGATCTCGTAGCGGGGCCGGGGCAGGGGCAGGTCGGGTACCTGGGACGGGTCGAGCTTGAACACCACCGGGTGCTCCGCGTCGGCCTTCCGGAACCAGTTGGTCCGCAGCGTGGCCTGCACCAGGGCCAGGAACGAGCGGAGGATCCGGTCCTCGTCGAGGCTGGCGACGGCGTCGATGGCCGCTTCGAGACGCTTGGTCAGGACGCTGGCGTCGTCGTCGGGGTCGGGCTGGCGGGCGGGATCGAAGCGGGCGTGGAAGAGCTCCACCAGCAGGCGGGCGATGTGGGGGTTGGCGGCCAGGGTCCGCTCCATGTAGGCCTGGGAGAAGGCCGAGCCCACCTGGCGGAGGTACTTGCTGTAGGCCCGGAGGACGGCCACCTCGCGGCCGGTCAGACCGGCGCCGAGCACGAGGCGGTTGAACCCGTCGTTCTCGGCCTCGCCCCGCCAGGTGGCGGCGAAGGCTTCGGTGAAGACGCTCTTCAGGCCGTCCGCCCCCAGGTCCCCCTCGTCGCCCAACCCTTCAGGGGGCCGCAGGCCGAAGTCATGAATCCATACGGGGTCTTCCCCGTCCGGTGAGAGCGCCCGTACCTCGTAGGGCCGCTGGTCGAGCACCCGGACACCCATGTTCTCGAGCAGGGGCAGCACGTCGGACAGCGGCACCGGTCGGCCGGCGGCGAACAGCTTGAAGCGCAGCAGCCCGTCCGCCTCCAGGGGCTGGGCCAGGCTCAGCCCGATGTCGCGGCCGCCCTCGGCGCACGACTCCATGCGGGCGATGTCCGCCACCGCCGCCCGGGCCGGGAAATCCTCCCGATACGCGGCCGGGAATGCTCCGCCATAACGACGGAGAAGGGCGAGACCCCGCTCCTCGCCGTAACCCTCGAGCAGGGCCTCGGACAGGTCGTCGGCCCACGACCGGGTGGCCCGGGCGATTCGGGCCTCGACCACCTCGAGGTCAGGTGTAGCGGTGCGCCCGGGGTCGGTGTGGACGATGAAGTGCAGCCGGGCCAGCACCGACTCCCCCACCTGGGCCGAGTACTCGAACCCGGTGCCGTCGAAGGCGGTGAGGAGGATGTCGGTGATGCGCTGCCGGACGGCCTGCGTGTAGCGGTCGAGCGGCACGTAGACGAGGCAGCTCCAGTGGCGCCCGAACCGGTCCCGCCGGGCGAAGAGCCGCACCCGCTGGCGCTCCTGGAGAGCCAGGATGCCGAGCGCCGTGTCGAACAGCTCGTTGGCCGTGACCTCGAGCAGCTCCAGGCGGGGCAGGGCTTCGATCACCTCGGCCAGGGCCTTGGCGTCGTGGGAGGCGGGAGCGAAGCCGGCCCGCTCGACGACGGCCGCCACGGTGCGGCGCAGGACGGGGACCGCCGACGTCGGCGCCGTTTTCATCGTCGAGGTGTAGAGGCCGAGGAAGCGGCGCTCGCCGACCACGGTGCTGCCGGCGTCGTAGCGCTTGACGCCGACGTAGTCGAGGGCCGTCGGCCGGTGGACGGTGGCCCGGGCCGCGGCCTTGGTGAGGATGAGTGGCACGCCCGGCGGCGACGAGTGGCGGAGTTCGACCGGGACGCGGGCGAAGCTGCGGGAGGGGGCGGCCGGATCGCCGTCGGGGTCGACGCGGAGGATCCCGAGGCCCGACCCGGGGACGGGCCGGAGGCTTTCATTCGCGGGGGACACCCCCGAACCCCCGGGCGTGCCGTCGGCGTCGCGGACGAGGTCGTAGTCGCGGAAGCCGAGGAAGACGAAGTGGTCGTCGGCCAGGAAGCGGAGGAAGTCCCGCGCCTCGTCGGCGTCGAGCGCGTCGCCCGGCGGGGGCCGCTCCTGCAACTCGGCGGCGAGGCTGAAGGCCTGGGCCCGCATGGCCGACCAGTCCTCCACCGCCGCCCGCACGTCCTCCAGGACGGCGAGCAGGTCGGCCCGCAGCGCCTCCAGCCGCTCCCCCGGCGGCTGGCGGTCGATCTCCACATGGATGAACGCCTCGTTGTTTCCGGTCCCGATGCTCCGGAGGTGTCCGTCGTCGTCGCGGGTGACGGCGACGACGGGGTGGACGACGAGGTGCAGCCCGCAGCCCTGGCGGACGAGCTCCATCGACACGGAGTCGAGCAGGAAGGGCATGTCGTCGACGACGACCTCGACCACCGAGTGGGTCGAGGCCCAGCCGTGGTCGTCGAAGGTGGGCGTGTAGACCCGGACGCGGGCGGTGCCGGCCGGGCGCCGCTCGGCCAGGTGGAGGTGGGCGAGGGCGGCGCCGGCCAGGTCGACGGGGTCGAGCGCCACGAGGTCTTCGGCCGGGACCCGCTCCCAGTAGGCCCGCACCAGGGCCTCGGCGGTCTGGGCGCCGGCGCCGTGGAGCCGGGACCGGACGTAGGCCGTGGCCCGCTCCAGCAGGCTGTTCCTCGCTTCCTGCAGCGGCACGGTCATCGCGGTCTGCCCCCTCCCCCGGGTCGTGCCCGGCACGATAAAGCGCCGGGTCCCTCCGGCGCCGTTACCGCTGGTGGACGGGGCAGGAATAGGTCGTGCGGCCTCCGATCGTGCGGCGCAGGAGGGGGGCGCCGTCGAGCGGGCAGAGGCCCTCCCGGTGCCGAGCGGGCTGGAGGACGCCGGTGTGGGACCCGCCCCGCCTGGTCAGGTTGGCCAGCGTCTTCTTGAGCGCCCGGTGGAGCCGCTTGAGCTCGTCGTCG
>JAUZEX010000038.1 GCA_030838815.1 Actinomycetota bacterium | reverse complement strand
CGACAGGAACGAGCTGATGATGCTCGGCGCCTCGAGGAGCATCAGGAACGACAGCACGAGGATCGTGAGCAGGGCCAGCAGCCCCGACGCCACCCGCTGGGCGGCATGCACCGCCGGCCCGCCGGCGTTGCTCAGCGCCTGTTGGAGCTTCGGGGCGTTCTCCTTGACCTTCTCGTCGATGTGGAACCGCTTGATGAGCTCGCCGACCCGTCCCTGGCCGTGCTGGGCCCGATCGACGAAGCCGGGGACGTCGCGGGCGAAGTCCTGGCCGGCGTCGTAGACCGGGCGGACGAACGTGTAGACGAGGCCGGCGAAGGCCGTGACGCCGAGGAGGAAGACGATGGTGGTGGCCAGGCTCCGCCGGAGATGCAGGCGGGTCAGGGCGTCGACGAGCGGGTTGAGGATGATGGCGAAGAAAGCGGCGATGACGACGAGCCCGACGATGCGGCGCAGCTTCCAGAAGAGCAGCACGGCGACGGCGAAGGCCAGCGCCCCCGACAGGATGATGAAGACCGACCGCAGCAACTCGGCGTCGCGGCTGGGGGCACGCCGCCCGTCGGCCATCACCCGACGTTGCCCCAGGAGGCCGTGAGCGTGACCCGGTCGCCGGGGGCGAGGACGAGCCGGTGCTCCACCGGCCGCTCACCGGCGAGGGCGATGCGCTCCACCGCGAAGGCCGGAGCGCCGGACGGGAGCCCGAACGGCTCGGCCTCTTCCGCCCGCAGCGACACCGGGTGGACCTCCTCGGTCACCCGGGACAGGCGGACGCCGCTCTCCTCCAGCAGGTCGTACATCGACCCCGCCGACAGGTCGGCGAAGCGCAGCGGTGCTCCGACGTCGTCGGGCAGGTGGGACGTCTCGAGGAGCAGCGGCCGGTCGCCGGCGAGGCGGAGGCGGACGATCCGCAGCAGCCGGCCGCCCCGGGCGAGACCGAGGGCCGCCGCCACCGCCGCTGGCGCCCGGACGACGCCCCGGGCCAGGACCCGCGACGACTCGGGGCTCCCCCGCACCTGCATCTCGTGGGCGAAGCGGTAGAAACGGCCGAGGGGGTACTCGAGCGGCGCGGCCACGAACGAGCCCCGGCCCTGGTGGCGGACGATGAGGCCCGACCGGGCAAGCCGCTCGAGGGCCTGGCGGACCGTGCCCCGGCTGACGCTGAACTCCGCCGCCAGGTCGAGGTCGCCGGGGAAGCCGTCGCGGTAGCGGCCTTCGGCGATCCGTTCGGCCAGCACCCGCTCGAGCTGGTGGTAGAGCGGGAGCGGCGACGACGGCTCCAGGGTCATGGGTCCAGTCTATGGAGCCTCTAGGCTGGGGTTATGGGTCAGGCGATCACCGTGACGGTCCGCGACGGGGTGCGGGGCGACGTCAAGCACTTCGAGCTCAACCGGTCGCTCACAGGGATGCAGACGCACCGGTACACGGCCGCCGAGTCGGTCACCGGCACGAAGCCGCCCGACGAGCTCGCCCGGCGGCTGTTCGCGCTCGGCGTCTCGGCGGTGACGATCTACTCCAGCAGCGTGACCGTGGTGGCGCCCCAGGACGGGTGGCCCGCACTGCAGGGCCAGATTGAGGACACGATCACGAACCTCTTCATCTATTACCGGGACGGGCAGCTGCCGGCGCCGGCCACGCCGCCGGCGGAGGAGCTGGAGGCGCCCGTCAGCGGGTGAGCAGGGCGATGGCGGTGCCTGTCCCGACGACGAGCAGGAGCGACGCCGCCACCGAGGCGAAGAGCCGGTCGCCCCACCGCCACCAGCGGTAGCTGAGCCAGCTGACCCGCAAGAGCGGAGCGGCGATCACCAGCCCCACGGCCGCCGCACTGGCGGAGCGGCCGGTGTGGCCGGGGATGAACGTCCCGGCCAGGGCGGCGACGAGGGTCACGCGGGTGGTGATCCGCAGGGCCCAGATGATCCGCTCGTAACGGACCCTTTTGGTGGTCACGCCTGCACGAAGAGGATGGCGGCCACCACCAGGAGGACGGCGGCCAGGGAGCGGCGGACGACGGCGGGATCGAGGGTCGACTGGAGCCGGGCGCCGAGCTGGCCCCCGAGAAGGCTGCCGGCGATGACCGGTCCGGCGTGGACGAGATTGATGCGGCCGTGGGCGGCGAACACCAGCAGGGCGGCGGCCGACGTGATCCCGATGGTGAACGTCGTGGTGGCGGCGGCCACCTTCACCGGCACCCGCATGATCTCGCTGGTGGCCGGCGTCTTGATGAACCCGCCGCTGGCGCCGGCGATCCCGGCCACGAGACCGGCCAGCGCCATGACGGCCAGCCCGCCGGGGAGGTTGCGGGCCCGGTAGCGGCGGACGACACCGTCGGTCCGGACGCTGCCCGACAGCGTGCCGCGCTGTTCGCCGAGGTCGCCGAGGCCCTCTTCGACGGCGACGGCGTGCACCTCGTCGCGACCCCGGAGGCTGGCCACCGCCGCCGCCAGGGCGACGACGGCCAGCAGCCGGGTGAGAGCGGTCTCGCCGACCGCGCCCGACAGCAGCGCCCCGGCGATGGCGCCGGTGCTGGCCATCGTCTCCGACGTGACGCCGAGCCGGTGGTGGACGGTCAGCTCGGCCAGCTGGCGGGGTCCGGCGGCCATCGACCCGGAGGCGACCGACAGCAGCCCGAGCGGCGCCGCTTCCCGGGCCGGTGTGCCGGTCAGTACCAGCAGCGGGACGAGGATCACCGCTCCGCCGAGCCCGCCAAGGGCCCCCAGGGAGGCGGTCGCCAGGGCCAGGAGCACCAGGAGGATCGACACTCAACCGGCTCCGGGAGGCTCGGGGCGGGCGGCCGCCGGGGTGGGGACCGTCCATCTGTACCACCCCGGACGGCCAGCGTCATTGCTCCGGGGGGGCAGGTGAAGCCCCCGAGCCGCCGCCCCCGTCAACACCACCTCGACCGCGGCCAACGCCGCCAACCCCGTCCCCGGTCCCCGACCGGGTCCCGCCAGGGCGGCCAGGATGCCCACGGCCAGCGCCAACTCGCCCCGGGGAACGAGGATGAGGCCGGCCCGGACCCGCCCGGCCCGTCCGACGGCGGCGCTCGGCCCGGGAACACGCAGGCGACCGGCCGCCCACCATCCGGTCAGCACCTTGGTGGCGCCCGTCGTTGCGGCCAGGACGGCGCCCCCGGCGACGGCGCCCGCCAGTTTGGCGCCGGGCACGAGGAGGCCGAGGGCCAGGGCGGCGGCGGCGGCCGAGAGATCCCGGAGGGCGGCGACCGCCGGCCGCACGCCGGGGAGGTCGGCCCAGGCTTCGTGGGAGGCCAGGGCGGCGCCGGCGAGGTAGGCGATGCCGGCTGCGGCCACGCCCAGCGCCGCGGCCGCGCCGGCCACGGCGAGGGCCGTGCCGGCCAGGATGAGCCCGAGGCTGACGCCGGAGGGGGGACCGGCGAGGAGGCCACGGCGTCCGCCGGGCAACGTGCGGGGGAGGGGGCCCGGGGGTCCGCCGGGACGGAGGCGGGCGACGAGTCCCGAGGGGAGGGTGGGCGGCGGGCCGAGGGCGAGCCAGGCGGCGGCGGCGATGGCGGCGGCGGACCCGAGCAGGGCGGTGAGGCGGGCCGACGTGCCGCCCGGGACGAGCAGGGCCGCGGCCAGCGGGAGGTAGACGGCCACCGCGGCGTGTTCCATGACGAGCACGGCCAGCGCCGCCGGTGTCTCCCGGTTGCCGAACCGGCCCTGACGGTCGAGCGTGGCGGAGGCCACGGCCCACGACGAACCCGCCGTGACTCCGCCGAGGAGGACGCCGCCGATCAGGCCGAAACCGGCCAGGAGCCCGAACACCGCGCCGGGGACGAAGTTCAACGCCGCGTCGACGGCGAGGACGAGGCCCGCCGGCAGTGTGGCGGCCGCGGTGCGACGGTCGGCGGCGCCGTGGTCGAGGCCGAGGCAGAACAGGAGCACCACGACGGCGATCCCCGCTCCCACCCGGGTGATCCCCGCCGCTGGGCGCAGAGCATGGAGCGGCCCGGCGGCCGACACCAGCAGGCCGACCAGCAGGGGCGCCGGGAACGGATCGACCCCACGGGCGGCGGCGAGTCGGGCGGCGATCCCGACGGCCGCCAGCACCAGGCCGAGCCCGAGGAGCGGACCGGCGTCGAGGCCTCCGGCACCGAACAGGCTCAGTCCTCCAGGAGCTCGACCAGCGCCTCCACCCCGTCCGGCGTGCCGACGACCAGTGCCGTGTCGCCCGCCTCGAGGCGGAAGTCGGGGCCGGGGGACGGGAAGGCGGCGTCCTCCCGGAGGACGGCCACGATCGACACGCCGGTGATCGAGCGCACCCCGGCCGTGGCGATGCTGCGCCCGGCGTACGGCGACCCGGGTGGGACCGGCACCCAGTCCACCGCGAACCGCCCAATCGGATGGGCCCGGAGGCCGGGCCCGGCGGCGGCGCCAGCCTCGACGCCGGGGGCGGCTCCGGGCCGCGGCGCGCCGAGCAGGGCGGCCACCGCAGCGCTCTCCGCCGCCGTCAGCGCCAGGCACACCGAGACGGTGTCGGGATCGGCCCGGTCGTAGAAGAGGAGATCGCGGCGGCCGTGGCGGTGGGCCACGATCCCGAGACGCGTCCCCGTCGAGGTGGTCAGCTCGTAACGGACGCCGACGCCGGGCAGCGCCGTCTCGTGGATCTCGGGCACGGGCGGAAGTCTCCCCGGTCGGCCCCGGGCGGTCCACCTCGGGGTTGGCAGGATCCTTGCGACAGTCGTCTTCCCGGTCACTGTTCCCCTCCGGGGCCGGGTCCGACCATGGACGGGAGGCCGGTGAAGCTCCGGGGAGGCAGGTGAGACTCCGGGGAGGCAGGTGAAGCTCCCGAGCATGGCCGGGTCGCATGGCAGGATGACCCCCGATGGCGACCCTCCTGCCGCCGAAGCGCCGCCGGCGTCACACCGAGATGGCCGTGCCCTGCTAGGCGTTCGGGATCGACCGGTCGGACCCGGCCGCCGCCGGGCAGGGGTGAAGTCCTGGATCGGCCGGGGTGTGCTCGGGGCCGCCGGCCTCCTCGTGGCCGGCGCCATCGTGCTGGCGGTCGAGATCCAACTGGCCCGGTCGGGCGGGCGGCTGCCCCACCTCGAGCTGGCCCTCGACCACCCCGGGGCGGGGCCGCGGGTGGTGTGGCTGGGCGACTCGACGGCCGCCGGCGTGGGGGCCTCGACGGCGTCGGCGGCCTTGCCGAGCCAGGTGGCGGACGGGCTCGGGGTCCGTGACGCGTCGCTGGCCGTGCTGGCCGTCTCGGGGTCCCGGGTGGCCGACGTCCTGGCCGAACAGGTGCCGCTGGTCGCCGGAGCCCGTCCCGACCTCGTGCTGATCTCGGTGGGGGCCAACGACACCGTCCACCTCACCGGCCGGGGGGCGTTCCGCCACACCTACGAGCGGGTGGTGCGGGCGCTGCCGGCCGGGGTGCCCGTCGTCCTGCTCGGGGTGCCCGACATGGGGGCGGTCCCCCGGTTCGCCCAGCCGCTGCGGGCGGTGGCCGGCTGGCGGGGCCGCAACCTCGACACCGAGGTCCGACGGGTGGCGGCGGCCACCGGCGCCGTCTACGCCGACATCGCCGGGCCGACCGGCCCGTCCTTCCGGCACGACCCCGGCCGGTACTTCGCCGCCGACGACTTCCACCCCCGCGACGCCGGCTACGCCCTGTGGGCCGACGCCGTGCTGCGGGTGCTGCGGCGGGAAGGCCTGCCGAGGCACTGATCGGAGCGTCCGACCCGGCATTCCTCTTTCGTCCTGATTTCAGCTTGCCATGGCGAACATGCGTTCGTTACTTTGAGCTTATGGCGTTCGCCGAACCGCTCTTCGACGGTATCCCCCCCGACCTGCTGCCTACCCGCCCGCGATCTCTGGCGGGTGGCGGGGGGTTGCCGGCCGAGCTCGCCGCCCGGGTGCGGCCGGTGGTGCTGGCGGGGGAGCGGCGGCTGGCCGTGCCGGGGCCGCTGGGCGATCTGCTCCCCGGCGGAGGACTCCAGCGCGGTTCGGTGGTGCGGGTCGAGGGGACGGCGGGGTCGGGGGCCACGTCGCTCGTGCTCTCGCTCCTGGCCGCGGCCACGGTGGCGGGGGAGTGGGCGGCCGTCGTCGACGGGGAGGGTGTGCTCGGCGGGCTGGCAGCAGCCGAGGCCGGCGTGGCCCTGGAGCGGCTGGCGGTCGTGCGAGGGGTACCCGCCGCCCTCTACGGCCGGGTGGTGGCCACCCTGCTCGACGGGGTGACCGTGGTGGCGGCGACGATCCCCCGGGGGTTCCGGCTGGCCGATGCCCGGCGGCTCGAGGCGCGGGCCCGGGAGCGGGCCGCCGTCCTCGTGGCCGCCGGCCCCTGGCCGGGGGAGGCGGCGTTCCGTTTGCGGGCCGAGCACTCGGCCTGGAGCGGGCTGGGCCGGGGTGAAGGCCTCCTCGGCGAACGGGTGCTGCGGGTCTCGGTCGCCGGCCGGGGCGCCGCCGGTCGGGAGCGCACCGCCGACCTCGTGACCCGCACCCCCGCCGCGGCCTGAGGAGGTCAGCGTGCGCTCGGTACCCCTCCATGCCCCTGCGGTTGAACGTCTCCCGGTGGGTGGCGGTGCGAGTGCGGCGCCCGTTCTGCCCCCGCGGCCCCGCCCCCGGTGGGAGGTGGCGTGAGGCCGGAGCGGATGCTGTGTCTGTGGTGCCCGGACTGGCCGGTGGTGGCGGCCCGGCGGGCCGATCCGGCCCTGGAGGGCGAGCCGGTCGTGGTGCTCGACCGGGGGTTCGTGCTGGCCGCCTCGACCGAGGCCCGGGCCGAGGGGGTTCGGCGGGGGCTGCGCCGGCGGGAGGCCGAGGCCCGCTGCCCGGGGCTCGTCAGCCGCCCGGTCGACAGCGCCGGCGAGGCCCGGGCCTTCGAGGCCCTCAGCCGGGCGGTCGAGATGCTGGCGCCCCGCTTGGCCCTCGACCGCCCGGGCCTGCTGTTCGTGCCGACCCGAGGCCCGTCCCGCTACTTCGGCGGCGACGACGCCTTCGCCGCCCGGATCCTCGCCGAGGTGGCCGGCGTGCTCGGCGAGACCGCTATCGCAGGTCGAGCCGGATTGGACCCGGCCGGGGCGGGGGCAGGTCGAGCCGGATCGGACCCGGCCCGCGCGGGTCGGCCGGACCGGCGAGCAGCCGATTCCGGCGTTCTTTTCCGCCGGACGGGGGGCCGAAATGAACGCCGGTTCGGGTCGACCGGCGGCGAGGGTGGTGTGGCGCCGCCCGGGGCCCGGGTGGGGGTGGCCGATGGGGTGTTCGCCGCCCGGTTGGCGGCCCGGCGGGCGGAGCCGGGCGGGGCGTTCATGGTGCCGGCGGAGGAGAGTGCGGTGTTTCTGGCGCCGTGGCCGGTGCGGGTGCTCGACGACGGCGATCTCGCCAGCCTGCTGGTGCGCCTCGGTCTGCCGACCTTGGGCGATTTCGCCGGGCTCCCGGGAGTATCGGTGCTGGGCCGGTTCGGCACGGCGGGGCTCGGCGCCCATCGCCGGGCCCGGGGGGAAGACGAGCACCCGCCGGCGCTGCGGGTCGCGCCGCCCGACCTCGTGCTCCAGCACGAGTTCGACCCGCCGGACTCCCGGGTCGACACGGCGGTGGTCGCCGGCCGGGCCCTGGCCGACCGGCTCCTGGAGGAGCTGGCCGCCGACGGTCTGCTCTGCACGCAGGTGCGGGTCGAGGCCGAGACGGAACACGGCGAGCGCCTGGCCCGCACCTGGCGTCTCTC
>JAUZEX010000942.1 GCA_030838815.1 Actinomycetota bacterium | reverse complement strand
CCCGCCGATGTCGTCGAGCATCCGGGCGAAGGTCACGAACGTGAGGTTGACGGCGTTGAGCATCAACTCGACACACATGAACATCACCAGGGCGTTGCGGCGGACGAGCAGTCCGATGGCCCCGATGCAGAACATCAGGGCTCCGACCGTCAGGTACCAGGCTCCCGGAACGTTCATGCTGACCCCTCTTCGGGGACACCCCGAACCCCGGGATGCTCCAGGACGGCTTGCGGGCCTGTGTCGCTGCCGGCCCCGACGTGGGGGTGGGTGGGCTGCAGCTCGACCGCCGCTTCTTCCTCCTCGTCGAGGGTGGTGCCGGGCCCGCCGCGGCGGGCGAGGACGATGGCCCCGACCACCGCGATCACGAGCAGCGCCGAGGTGATCTCGAACGGCCACAGGAAGTCGGTGAACAGGCTGCGGGCGATCCGCTCGACGTTGGGGACATCGCCCTGGGTGGCCGAGCCACGGTCGGCCGGGGCGCCGGTCGGCTGCAGGATGCCGGCCACGAGGAGCAGGCCGGCGAACATCGCCACGCCGACGGCGATGGCCAGCGGACGCTGCAGTGGCAAGGGCTCGTCGAGCACGTCCTCCTTGTCGATGCCGAGCAGCATGATCACGAACAGGAAGAGGATGACGATCGCCCCGGCGTAGACGATCACCTGCACCGCGGCCAGGAAGTGGGCCCCCTGGAGCACGAAGAAGACCGCCACCGAGAACAGGGTGAGCACCAGCGACAGGGCGGCGTGGACCGGTCGGCGGGCCATGACGACCCCGCCCGCCCCCACCAGCGCGGCCACGGCGAAGAAGATGAAGACGGCCCACTCCATCAGCGCACCCCCCGCTTGGCCTTGGCCCGCCGGTTGACCCGTTCCATGGGGGCGGGGTTCGACGGACCTGAGGCGTGCGTCCCGGCGCCGTCGCCCTCGGGCGCAGTCCCCTCGGGCGGCCGGAGACCGAAGCCGAGCTCGGGCGACCAGGCAACCCGTCCCTCGTAGGCGTCCTCCCCGCTGGGGGCGGTGGCCCGGACCCAGGCACTGGCCTGCTCGTCCTCGTCGCCGACCCAGTGCTCCCACGGCAGGCGCCGCGCCCGGCCGTCGTCGTCGACCAGCAGCTCGGCCTTGGTGTAGATGGCGTCACTCCGCTTGGTGAAGGAGAACTCGAACAGCTTGGTCTCGGTGATGGCCTCGGTCGGGCAGGCCTCCACACACAGATCGCAGTGGATGCAGCGCAGGTAGTTGATCTCGTAGACGAACCCGTAGCGCTCGCCGGGCGAGACCGGCGCGTCGGGCGGATTGTCGGCTCCCCGGACGTAGATGCACTGAGCGGGGCAGACACCGGCACACAGCTCGCAGCCGATGCACTTCTCCATCCCGTCCTCGTAGCGGTTCAGAATGTGCCGGCCGTGGAACCGGGTCGGCTTCGGCCGCTTGGCCTCCGGGTACTCGGTGGTGACGCGGGGCCCGAACAGGGCCTGCCGGAGGGTGACGAGGAACCCACCCCGGAGCCTGCTCATGGCGATACCTCCTCGCCGGCACCGGGCATGTCAGCGGGCGCGCCGCGCCGGCGGTCAGGGAAGACCTCCACATTGGCGCCCCAGGCGCCGGGCCGGTTCGGCATGCAGGCGCGGAGCAGCCCGTAGACAGCCGCCGCGCCGGCCGGGGCGGCGAGGTAGATCCACGTCGGCCAGTTCTTGTCCTGGGCCACCCGGTACGTCGCCGACACCGCCAACCACAGCAGCCCGAGGGGGATGCCGACCTTCCAGGCCAGGTCCATCAGCTGGTCGTAGCGGAGCCGGGGCAGGGCGGCCCGGAGCCAGATGTAGCCGAGCAGGAACAACGTGACCTTGAAGAGGAACCAGAACAGCCCGCCGATGAGCTTCGGAAAGCCGGGCGGCAGGGGCCCGGACGGGCCGCCGAGGAACAACGTCACGGCGATGGACGACTGGGTGGCCATGTTCATGTACTCGGCCAGGAAGAAGATGGCGAAACGAATGCCGGTGTACTCGGTGTGGAACCCGCCGACGAGCTCCTGCTCGGCCTCCACGAGGTCGAACGGCGCCCGGTTGGTCTCGGCCACCGCCGCCACGCAGAAGAGCCCGAACGACACGAAGGCGGGCAGGAAGAACCAGTCCAGCGGGTTCGAGCCCGGGTAGCCCTGGAGGTTGACGATCTGGCGGGTCGACAGCGTGCCGGCCTGCAGGACGGCACCGATGATCCCCAGCCCGAGGACCGCCTCGTAGCTGACCATCTGGGCCGAGGCCCGCACCGAGCCGAGCAGCGGGTACTTCGAACCGGACGACCACCCGGCCAGCAGCACGCCGTAGACCCCCAGGCCCGACATGGCCAGGACGAACAAAACGCCGATCGGCGGGTCGGCCAACTGGAGGAACGTCTCGTGCCCGGCGATGCTGAACGAGCCGGACAGCGGCACGACCGAGAAGGCCAGGAAGGCCGGCAGCACCGACAGGTAGGGGGCGAGGCGGAAGACGGGGCGGTCGGCGGAGTCGGGGATCGACTGCTCCTTGAAGAACAGCTTGATGCCATCGGCCAGGGACTGGAGGATCCCGAACGGGCCGGCCCGGTTGGGGCCGATCCGGTTCTGCATGTCGGCCACCACCTTGCGTTCCAGCCAGATGGTGAGGAGCACGGTGACCAGCAGCAGGGCGAAGACGAACACCGCTTTGCCGATGACGATGAGCACGACCGTGAGGTCGCCCCCGTTGGCGAAGAGCGGATCACCCCCCGGCGACCTACACGTTCACGGTGGTCACGTTGGCGGCGTCGACGAGGTCGCCGGCGGCCCCCGGCGAAATCCAGGCCACGGCGGCCGGGACCGCCTGGTCGGCGACGACGGGAAGCGTCACCGAGCCCCGGGGGGACGTCACCTGCACGGAGGCGTCCGCCCCGAAGCCCAGGCGGCGGAGTTCGTCGGGGTGGAGCCGGACGGCAGCCGGCGCGGCGAGGCCGGAGACGGCGGCCGAGCGGGTCACCGTCACGCCCGGGTCGTAGAGCTTGCGACCCGCCCACAACCGGAAGCCGCCGGCGGTGAGCAGACCGGCGGCGGTTCCATGTGCCGCCGGTCGGCCCGCCTCGGGCGCGCCGTCCCAGCGGTAGACCGGAGGCGGGGTCATCCCCTCCGGGGGATGCGCCCCGGAGCGGGACGGCGGGGCCAGCGTGATCGTGCCGCCGGTCGGCGGCGAAGTGCCGTAGGCGGACGACGAGCCTCGCATCACGACCAGGCTCTCGATCGGGCCGCCGACGATGCCGGGATCGCTGTCGGCGGCGGGGCTGATCGCGTGGGCCGGGCCGCCGAGGACGGGCTCCTCAACCTCCCCCAACGGGATCACGGCGCCGTCGACGGCCCGGCGCAGCAGAGCGGCGTTGGCGCCCTGGTGAGCGGGGGCGAGGCGGGCGATCTCGTCGGTCACCTCGTCGACGGCCTCGAGGTCGAAGTCGGCGCCGAGGCGCAGCGCCAACTCGACGGCGACGCGCCAGTCCTCCATCGCGGTGCCCGGCGGCGTGACCTTGCGGGCCAGCCGGAGCAGACGGCCCTCCAGGTTCGTCGTCGTGCCCCGCTTCTCGCCGTAGAGGGCCACCGGCAGGAAGACCGAGGCGGCGTCCGTGCTGGGCGTGGGGAAGGCGTCGACGGCCAGCACGAACGGCACCTTGGCCACCGCCCGGCGGGCCAGGTCGCGGTCGGGGAAGTCGGACAGCGGATCGGCCCCGAGCAGGACCAGGGCCTGCAGCCGACCTTCGGCGGCGGCGGTCAGGATCCCGGCGGTGTCGAGCCCCGGCCCGGCCGGCACCCCACCCCAGGCGGCCTCGAACCAGGCCCGCCCGGCGTCGAGCGTCACCCGGCCGGGAAGGAAGCCCGGCGCCAGCCCGAGGTCGAGGGCGCCGTGGACGTTGCTCCGCCGCAGCGCGGACAGGAACCGCACCCCGGGAATCCCGGCGAGGGCGGACGCGGCGGCGACGGTGGCGTCGGCCGGCTCGGCCACCGAAGGCCGGCCGAGGATGACGATGACGGGCCGCTCGTCGCCGGGTTCACCGCGCAACAGCGCGGCCACCGCCGCCAGCTCGTCGTCGGCGACGGGGCCCGGGGAAGAAAGCGTGCCGGGTTGGGCCGGTTCCGTCGCGGGAGAGACGGCGGCCGGCTCGACGGGCGCGGCGGCAGACTCGGCGGCGGGAGCGGCAGGAGGCTCGGCCGGAGCCGAAGGCCCGGCCGTCTCCGGCGGCGCAGTCGCGCCCGAGACGGCGGTCGACTCAGCCGCCGACACTCCCGGGGTTGCAGCCGCCGGAGTAGCTGCGGACTCAGCCGCCGGACCCGGACCGGACTCCGCAGGAGCAGGACTGGGTTCCCCGGCCGGAGTGGGGACCCCAGCCGCAGCGGGAGCGGCGGCCGACACCATGGCGGCGAGGCGCTCGGCGAGGGAACCGGCTTCGCCCGGGAGGTGACGGAGCGACGCCGTGGCGTAACGGGTCAGGCCCGTCCCGACCGCCGAGATCTCGATCAGGGGAACCTTCAAGTCGACGGCGGCCCGCTTGACGCGGAGGTAGGCGACCGGGACCTCTTCCTTCAGGTCCGGGCCGAGCAGCACGATGGCCCGGGCGCCGTCGCAATCGGAGAGTCGAGCCCGGGGCAGGCCGCACACGACCTCGGCCGGGAGGCCGTCGCCCACCTGGCAGTCCACGTTGTCGGTCTTCAGGACGCCCTTGGCGAAGCGGGCCCAGGCATAGGCGTCCTCGTTGGTGCCGCGGGCGCCTCCGATGACCGCCACCGATGACGGGCCACCCCGCTCCAGCGCGCCGGCCAGGCCGGCGGCGGCGGCGTCGAGCGCCTCGGGCCACGTGCCCTCGCACCGCGCCCCGCCGACGGGCAGCGCCTGCGGTTCGGTGATCCGGTCGGCGGCATGGATGAAGTCGAACCCGAAGCGGCCCTTGTCACACAGCCAGCCGTGGTTGACCGGCTCCGAGTCGACCCCCAGCGAGCGGACCAGCCGGTCGGCCGAGGACTGCAGCGCCACGCGGCACCCCACCGAGCACAGCTGGCACGACGACTCGACCGACGACAGGTCCCAGGGCCGGGCCCGGAACCGGTACGGCGCAGCCAGCAGCGCCCCCACCGGGCAGATCTGGACCGTGTTGCCGGAGAAGTAGGACGTGAACGGTTGATTGGGGAACGTCAGCACCTGCATCTCGGCGCCCCGCTCCACGAACTGGATCAGCGCGTCGCCGGCCACCTCGTCGGCGAAGCGGGTGCAGCGGGCGCACAGGATGCAGCGCTCCCGGTCGAGCAGGACCAGGTCGGAGATCGGCAGCGGCTTGGCGAAGTGCCGCTTCTCCTCCACGAACCGGCTCTCACCCGGCCCGTAGCCGAAGGTCAGGTCCTGCAGGGGGCATTCGCCGCCCCGGTCGCAGACCGGGCAGTCGAGCGGATGGTTGATCAGCAGGAACTCGAGCACGCCCTCCTGGGCCTTCTTCACACCAGGAGTTCCAGTGTGTACGACCATCCCATCGGTGACGGTGGCCGTGCAGGCGGGCGGCAGCCCCCGCTGACCCTCGATCTCCACCAGGCACATCCGGCACATCCCGACCGGCTTCATCCGCTCGTGCCAGCAGAAGCGGGGGATGTAGATCCCAT
>JAUZEX010000941.1 GCA_030838815.1 Actinomycetota bacterium | reverse complement strand
GCGGAGGCGGCCGCCCGGGCCGCCCAGCGCACGAGCCGGGCCGAGTTGCCGGGCCGGGGCCGGCCACCCGTTGTCGACGGGTTCGTCTGTCCCCTCAACGGCCCGTTCAAGTGGGGCGACGGTTGGGGAGCAGGGCGGGGTCACAAGGGGACCGACCTGCTGACGGCCCGCGGCACGGAAAACGTCGCCGTTGTCCCCGGGACCTTCGAGACCCGATTCTGGGGTGGGGGCGGTTTGACACTCTTCCTCACGGGTGACGACGGCAATACCTACGTCTACATGCACCTCCTTCGAATCGTCGGGGAGCAGCCGCGCCACGTCGATGCCGGGGAGGTCATCGCCCTCGCCGGCGCATCGGGCAACGCGAGCGCCGTCCACACCCACTTCGAGTTCCACCCCGACGGCGGTGCGGCGGTCGACGCCTATCCGCTTCTCGTCGCCCACTGCCCGCCCATGCCGCGGGACCACTAGCCGCTCTCCGCCGGCTCTTGACATGTGACCATCTGGTCACGTATCTTCTCGGTCGTGGACGAAGTCTTCAGAGCCCTGGCCGACCCGACCCGGCGAAGCCTTCTCGACGAGCTGTTCCGGGAGGACGGGCAGACGCTCAGCGCCCTCGAAGAGCGGCTTCCGATGACCCGCTTCGGGGTCATGAAGCACCTGAAGCTCCTGGAGGAGGCGGGGCTCGTCGTCACCCGGCGGCGGGGCCGGGAGAAGCTCCATTACCTGAACCCCGTCCCGATCCGCCTGGTCCACGACCGGTGGGTGAGCAAGTACTCCGAGCCTTGGGCCGCGGGCCTGAGCGAGCTCAAGGACAGACTGGAGACAACGATGGAGAAGGTCTACGAGATCTACATCCGCACCACCCCCGAGCGTCTCTGGGAGGCCATCACCGACGCCGACATCCGGGCCAAGTACAACTTCGGCATGCGGGCGGTCTCGGACTGGACGACCGGTTCCCGCATCGAGATGAAGCACGAGAAGGCCGACGGCCTCCTCGGCGAGGGACACATTCTGGAGATGGACCCGCCCCGGCGACTGGTCCACACGATGGTCGCCCTGTGGGGCGAGGACGTGAAGGCCGAGGGCGAGTCCCGGGTCACGTGGGAGATCCAGCCGATCGGCGACTCCTGCCGCCTCACCGTGACGCACGACCAGCTGCGCGACGGCGCCAACGACCAGCTCTACGGCGGCTGGCCGATGATCCTCTCCGGCCTGAAGACCTGGCTCGAGACCGGAGAACTGCTCACCACGCCGGGCTCGCTCATGTATTCCTGATCGTCTGTATTCCTAACTCTCGTCGGCGTCACCGCTGCGCCCATGCTTCCAGTAGCCGCGGATCCAGGCGTCGGACCGGGTGAGGCCGCGGTCCTCGAAGAGGTGGCGCCGGATGCGCTGCACGGCGGCGGCCTCGCCGGCGGCCCAGATGCGGGTGCCGGCCGGAAGGTCGGCATCCGCTACGGCGGCCACGAGCGTGTCGCCGGGCGGGGCGCCGGCGGGGAGGTCGTACCACTCCACCGTGGTGTCCGGGCGTTCGGGGAGATCGAGGCGGGCGTCGGCGTGGGCGACCTCGATCCGCACCTGGACGGGCTTGGCGGCCGGAAGGGCCTGGAGCAGCTGGCCGATGGCGGGAAGTGCCGATTCGTCGCCGGCCAGCAGGAAGCCGGCGGCGTCAGGATCGATCGGGTACCCACGGCCCGGGCCAGAGATCGCCGCCTCGTCGCCCTCCTTGGCCGCTGTCGCCCAGCCCGAAGCGGCACCGCCGTCGTGCAGGACAATCTCGAGATCGAGCGTGCGGCCGGGGGTGTCGAGGCGCAGTGGGGTGAAGGTCCGCAGCGCCGGACGGCGTCCGTCGGGCAGCAGGAACTCGTTGCCGTTCCAGGTCGGCATGACGAGGTCGGTCGTGCCCGGGGACGGGAGCAGGAGCCTGACGCTGGCGGCGGGTTGCTCGACGACGAGCCCGTCGAGCTCCGGGCCGCCCAGCGTGACCCGGATCAGGCGGGGGGTCACCGGCGTGACGGCCTGCACGGTGACGCGACGGTAGACGGGTGGTTCGCGGCGGGTCCGGGCGACGGGGGTTCCGGTCGAGCTCACGCTCGTCTCCCGCTGACGGTCAGGATCGGCCGCGCCGGCCCCGAACGCCGAGGGCGATCATCAAGAGGCCGATGACCAGCGGTGCGAACACCGTGCCGACCACCGCTGCATAGGTCATCGTCGCCACGTTCACACCGAGCAGGGTAGCCAACCTCCCCGCGCCGGCGCGCCGCTGGCGGTTAGACGATCGTTCTACTAGCATGGGGCTGTGAACAAGCATGGGGCTGTGAACACCCGGGACCGGATCATCGGGGCGGCCGCCCAGCTGTACGGCCGCTACGGATACACCGGTGTGGGACTCAAGCAGGTTGCGGCTGAAAGCGGGGCTCCGATCGGATCGCTCTACCATTTCTTCCCCGGCGGAAAGGACGAGCTGGCGGCCGAGGCGCTGCGCCTCTCGGGGCATGGATACCAGCGGCTCGTCGAGGCCGTCTTCGAGAACGCCCCCGACCTCGTCTCCGGGATCCGGGCCACCTTCGAGGGCGCCGCCGGGGTGCTGGCGGCCAGCGGCTACGTCGACGCCTGCTGGATCGAGACCGTCGCCCTCGAGGTCGCCAGCACCAACGAGCCGCTCCGGCTCGTCACCGCCGAGATCTTCGAGCGCTGGATCGAGGCCGCTACCTCTTG
>JAUZEX010000940.1 GCA_030838815.1 Actinomycetota bacterium | reverse complement strand
AGAAGATGTACCGCTCGATCAAGGGGCCCGTCCCCGAGGGCGACTGGCGGGTGCCGATCGGCGTGGCGGAGATCGTCCGGCCGGGGACCGACGCCACGATCGTGACCTACGGCCTCCAGCGCCACCTGGCCGTCGAGGCCGCCGAGCGCCTGGCCGACGAAGGGGTCGGGAACATCGAGGTCGTCGACCTCCGCACGATCTCGCCGCTCGACCGGGAGACGATCATCGCCTCCGCCTGCCGGACGGGCCGGGTGCTGGTCGTGAGCGAGGACAACCACTCGTTCTCGGTGGCAGCCGAGGTGGTGGCGGTGGTGGCCGAGTCGTGCTTCTACGACCTCGACGCCCCGGTGATGCGCCTGGCCACCGCCGACGTGCCGTCCATGCCCTACGCCCCGGCGCTGGAAGCCGCCGTGCTCATCACCACCGACCGCATCGCCGACGCGGCCCGGAGGCTGCTGAGCTGCTGAGGAGCTGATGTGCTCAGGACGCTGGTCACCTTCAGCCTCGGGATGTCGATGCTGGCCGGGATCTGCGCCTTCGTGATCGCCTACGAGCGGGTGGCGCGCAGCCACAGCCCCCACGACGCGCGGCGCTGCGCGCTGCGGGCCGTCCCCGGGCCGTTCCTGTTCTTCATGTTCCTCGGGATCTTCCTCGGCTACGCCGTCCCGATGTTCGTTCATCTCTGATCCGAAGAATCTCAAAGCTGAATCCAGACTGAACAAATCGGGCAGGAACAGCGGCGGACGCGGCGAAGAAGGGACGAGTCCCTCATTTGCCGCAAAGGGGAAAACATGTCCCTGCTTCGCGCCCCCCGCATCGGCCCCGCCCTCGTCGTCCTGGTGGCGCTGGTCGCCGTCACCGCCCCGCCGGCCACCAGCGGGTCGGCGAACGTACGGCGGTACTACATCGCCGCCGATTCCGTCCGCTGGAACTACGCCCCGGCGGGCAGGAACCTGATCACCGGGCTCCCCTTCGGCCGCGACGAGGACACCTACGTGCAGAACGGGCCCGACCGCATCGGGAGCACCTACCTGAAGTCGATGTACCGGGAGTACACCGATGCCACCTTCACGAAGCTGAAGCCCCGGCCGCCGGAGTGGGAGCACCTGGGCGACCTCGGGCCCGTCATCCGTGCCGAGGTGGGCGACACGATCGAAGTCGTGTTCCGGAACCACACCCCGTTCCCGGCCAGCATGCATCCCCACGGCGTCTTCTACGACAAGAACTCGGAAGGCGCCCCCTATGCCGACGGCACGTCGGGCGCCGACAAGGCCGACGACGGCGTCGCTCCCGGTGGCACGTACACCTACCACTGGGCCGTACCGGAGCGGGCCGGGCCCGGGCCGGCCGACGGCAGCTCGGTCATGTGGATGTACCACTCCCACGCCGACGAGGCGGCCGACGTCTACGCCGGCCTCATGGGGGTCATCATCGTCACCCGCAAGGGCATGGCCCGGGCCGACGGCTCCCCCAAGGACGTCGACCGCGAGCTCGTCGTCAACTTCGAGGTCGACAACGAGAACTCCAGCCTGTGGGCCGACCGCAACATCGCCGACTTCCCGGGCAAGCCGAAGTCGATCGACAAGAACGACGAGGGGTTCGAGGAGAGCAACCTCATGCACTCCATCAACGGGTACGTGTTCGGGAACCTCCCCGGCCTCACGATGAAGGTCGGCCAGCGGGTGCGGTGGTACGTGATGGGCATGGGGACGGAGGTCGACGTCCACACACCGCACTGGCACGGCAACACGCTGACCGTGATGGGGATGCGGACCGACGTCGTCAGCCTCATGCCGGCGCAGATGGTCGTGGCCGACATGGTGCCCGACAACCCCGGGACATGGCTGTACCACTGCCATGTGGCCGACCACATCCACGCCGGGATGCTCTCGCTCTACCAGGTGCAGTAGGGGCCGGTCCGGTCTGGTGCCCGGCGGGGTCCCGAGCCGCCGATACACTCCGCGACCATGGGACGCGTGGTGGCCGTGGCCAATCAGAAGGGTGGCGTGGCCAAGACGACGACCACCCACTCGCTCGGCGCCGGGCTGGCCGAGCTCGGTGAACGGGTGCTGCTGGTCGACCTCGACCCGCAGGCCTGCCTGACCTTCTCGCTGGGCATCGACGCCGACGGCCTCGACCGGTCGCTCCACGACGTGCTGGCCGGGCGGGCGGAGGCGGCCGAGGTGGTGGTGAAGAGCGGCGACCTTGCGCTGCTACCGGCGACCATCGACCTGGCCGGGGCCGAGGTTCACCTGATGTCGCGCACCGGGCGGGAGCACGTCCTGGCCCGGGCGCTCAAACCGGTCGTCGGTGAGTACGACACCGTCCTCATCGACTGCCCGCCGTCACTCGGAGTGCTCACGATCAACGGCCTCACCGCCGCCGCCGAGGTGGTCGTACCCATGCAGTGCGAGACGCTTGGCCATCGGGGGGTCGGCCAGCTGCTGGAGACCATCGGCGACGTGCGGAGTTTCACCAATCCCGACCTGACCGTGCGGGGCCTCGTGGCCACCATGTTCGACAGCCGCACCCGCCACTCCCGCGAGCTGCTGGCCGACCTCGAGGAGCGCTACGGCGTTCCCGTCCTCGGTGACCCGATCCCCAAGTCGGTGCGCTTCGCCGAGGCGCCGGGGCGGGGCCGCTCGATCCTGACCCATGCCCCCCGTTCGGCCGGCGCCGAGGCCTACAGGGCCATCGCCCGATTGCTGCATGAGGAGAACACGTGAGCGATCCTCTCGGAAAGCGGGCCCTCTTCTCGTCCGCCGCCGCGTCCCCCACCGTGCCCAATGGACGGGCGGTGGGGACGATCACCAAGGAGTCGCTGTTCAGCGCCTCCGAAGGCGGCCGCCGCTTCGGGACAGTGGTCGTCGAATGCTCGTCCTGCGGGGCCCGTACCCGGGTCGGCTGGGGCGAGTTCGCCTGGCGCCACCTACCGCTCGGCGCCTGGTTCCCCTGGCTGCGGTACTCGCAGTACATGTCGTGCCCCGCCTGCGACCGGCGGACGTGGCTCGGCGTGAGCTGGTTCGCCTGACGATGCCGGGTCATTCCGGGAGCGGGCGACGGCGGCCGGTCGCTCTCCTCGTCGCCGGTCTGCTTCTCACCGCCGCGGCCTGCGGCGGGGGCGGAGGCGGTGGCGGCGGATCGGGCGGGGGCGGCGGCCCGTCCGGCTCGATCGTCATCGGCACCACCGAGTCACTCCAGAACAGCTTCGACCCGGCCCAGGCTTACGACTACCTCGGCTCGGAGATCGTCTTCAACACCGCCGAGACACTCGTCACCTACGAGCCCAAGGCCACGGAGCCGTCGCCCAAGCTGGCGGCGTCGATGCCCGATGTGTCGTCCGACGGCCTCACCTACACGTTCATCCTGCGGGCGGGGGTGAAGTTCGCCGACGGCACGCCGTTCAACGCCGCCGCGGTCAAGTTCTCCCTGGAGCGGGCCCGGGACTTCGGGGCCAAGGACCCGGAGGCGGCCGGCTTCCTCCTGTCCGGGATCCGCAGCATCAGCGCCCCGTCCGACGACAAGGTCGTCATCTCGCTGTCGCAGCCGAACGTGACCTTCCTCTCCCGGTTGGCGTACTCGGTGGCCGGCATGGTGAGCCCGAAGGCCTACGCCGCCAACGTGCTCACCGGCGGCGAGGACGGCCCGGCGGTGACGGCGAAGTACAAGACCGACACGATCGTCGGCACCGGGCCGTACCGGATCGTGGCCTACAAGGAACGGGAGTCCGTCGACCTCGAGGCGAACCCGGACTACTGGGGTCCGGCGCCCAAGACGAAGCGGATCCGGGTCCGCCTCTTCGACAAGTCGTCGGCGCTCAAGCTCGCCCTGCAGAACAACGAGGTGGACGTCGCGTTCCGCAGCCTGCAACCCGACGAGAACGCCTTCTTCAAGAACCGGCCCGGCTTCGCCCTGGTGGAGGGGGAGGGATCGGGCATCCGCTACGTCGTCATCAACGTGACGGGCAAGCCGTGGGACGATCCCAACCTGCGCCGGGCCCTGGCCGCCGCCGTCAACCGCAAGGCCGTCGTGGACGAGGTCTTCAAGGGATCGGCCACGGCCCTGGCGTCGATGGTGCCGGGAACGTTCCCGACGTCGGAGCCGAAGTGGGAGCAGCTCTACGGCGCCAACGCCCCCGCGCCGACCACCTCGACTCGCGGCGGCCCATCACTTTCGGGAAAGACCTTGGTCGACAAATACCTCGCCGCGGCGGGCAAGTCGGCCGGGACGGTGCCGGTCGAGCTGTGGTACAGCCCGACCCACTATGGCGACACGGAAGCGGCGGTGGCGGAGGTGATCGCCCGGAGCCTGGAGGACACGAAGCGCTTCACGGTCAAGGTCCGCAACGTCGAGTGGGCGGAGTACGGCAAGAAGCGCAAGGCCGGGGAGATGCCGGTCTTCCTCATGGGCTGGTTCCCCGACTACCTCGACCCCGACGACTACCTCGAGCCCTTCTCCGACCCCAACATCTTCGACCCCGCCAAGTGGAACGACCCGAAGATGGTCGAGCTCGTCCACACCGAGCAGCGGATGCAGGACCCTGACCAGCGGGCCGCCGCCCTCCGCTCCGCCCAGGCCTACATGGCCGACCAGGTGCCGTACATCCCGATCTTCCAGGCCCCCCAGTTCGCCGCCACGTCGGCCAAGGTGAGCGGCGTCGTCCTCGACCCGATCCAGATCTTCCGCTACTGGCTGCTCGAGAAGCGGGGCTGAGCGGTCGCCATTGCGGCGCTACCTGCTGACCCGGCTGGCGCTCACCGCGCCACTGCTGCTGCTCCTGCTCACCGCCACCTTCCTGATGCTGCGGGTGGCGCCGGGCGACCCCGTCACCGCCACTCTCGGCGACCGGGCCTCCGACGCCCGGGTGGAGGAGCTCCGCCACAGCCTCGGCCTCGACGAGCCGCTGTGGCGCCAGTACGGCGCCTACGTCGGCGGCGCCCTCCACGGTGACTTCGGACGGGCCATCACCACCGGCACCCCGGTCTGGGAGACGATCAAAGGGAAGTTCCCCGCCACCCTGGAGCTGACGGTGACGGCCATGCTGGTAGCGGTGGCGGTCGGGATCGGCGTCGGGGCCGCCTCGGCCCGCTATCGGGACACGCCCCTCGACGTGGCGGGCCGGGTACTCGGGATCGTGCTCTACGCCGCGCCGATCTTCTGGCTCGGGATCCTGTTCCAGCTGCTGTTCTCGGTCCACCTCCACTGGCTCCCGACCAGCGGCCGGACCGAAGCCTTTGCCGAGCCGCGCCACCTCACCGGCCTGTACACGGTCGACGCCGCCCTGACCGGAAATCTCCACGGGCTGTGGGAGGCGCTGCGCCATCTGGCTCTCCCGGCAGTGACGCTGGGCCTCGTCATCGGCGGGGTGCTGGTCCGCCTGGTGCGGGTGAACATGCTGCAGGCGCTGCGATCCGACCACGTGGACGCCGCCCGGGCCCGGGGGCTGCCAGAGCGCAATGTCGTGCTCCGCCATGCCCTGCGCAGTGCCCTGGTGCCGGTGGTGGCCGTCGTGGGCCTGCAGTTCGCCCTCCTGCTGTCGGGCGCGGTGCTGACGGAGGCGACGTTCTCCTGGCCGGGGCTCGGCCTGTCGCTCTACAACTTCCTGGGCAACCGGGACTACACCGCCGTCCAGGGGCTGGTGACCTTCTACGCCCTGTTCGTGGTGGCCGTCAGCCTGCTGATCGACGTCGTGTCGGCCTGGGTCGACCCGCGGATCCGGTACTCGTGAGCGGACGCCGCGCCCGGCTGGCCGCCCGTTGGAGACAGGCCGGGCGGACGAGCCGCCGGCTGCTGGTGGCCGGCGCGGTCATCACCGCCGGCTTCGCCGTGGTGGCGCTGCTGGCGCCCGTCCTGGCCCCCTACGGGCAGGCGGCCCACGACGCCCCGCAGCTGGCCCGTCCGAATCTGTCGCACTGGTTCGGCACGACCAACCTCCGTTTCGACGTGCTGTCCCGGGTCATCTTCGGCGCCCGCCTGGCCTTCGAGGTCGTCCTGGCCTCGACGGCCTTCGCCCTGGTGATCGGCGTGCCGCTCGGGCTGGTGTCGGGCTACACCGGGCGGCGCCTCGACCGGGTCCTC
>JAUZEX010000938.1 GCA_030838815.1 Actinomycetota bacterium | reverse complement strand
CCGCCATCACCAGCTGCACCAACACGTCCAACCCGCAGGTCATGATGGCCGCCGGGCTGCTGGCCAAGAAGGCCGTCGAGCGGGGGCTCGTCACGAAGCCGTGGGTGAAGACGTCGCTGGCGCCCGGCTCCCGGGTGGTCATGGACTACTACGAGCGGGCCGGGCTCCTTCCCTACCTCGACAAGCTGCGGTTCAACCTGGTGGGGTTCGGCTGCACGACCTGTATCGGCAACTCGGGGCCGCTGCCGCCGGAGATCTCCCGGGCGGTGAACGAGAACGGTCTGGCGGTGGTGGCGGTGCTGTCGGGCAACCGGAACTTCGAGGGCCGCATCAACGGCGACGTCCGCATGAACTACCTGGCCTCCCCGCCGCTCGTGGTGGCCTACGCCCTGGCCGGGACGATGGACATCGACCTCTTCTCCGAACCGCTCGGCATCGGGGCCGACGGGGAGCCGGTCTTCCTCCGCGACGTCTGGCCGACGTCGGCCGAGGTCACCGAGGTCGTGCAGTCGTCGCTGGAGTCGGACATGTTCCGGGCCGCCTACGGGCGGGTGTTCGAGGGGGAGGAACGATGGCGGGACCTGTCCACCCCCGCCGGGGACCGGTACGAGTGGGACCCGCCGTCGACGTACGTGCGCCAGCCGCCCTACTTCGTGGACCTGCCGGAGGAACCCGCCCCCCTTTCCGACGTCGACGGGGCCCGGGTGCTGGCCGTGCTGGGCGACAGCGTCACCACCGACCACATCTCCCCCGCGGGGGCGATCCACCCCGACAGCCCGGCCGGGCGCTGGCTCGTCGAACACGGCGTCGAACCGGCCGACTTCAACTCCTACGGCGCCCGCCGGGGGAACCATGAGGTCATGATCCGGGGCACGTTCGCCAACCGCCGCATCCGCAACCGGCTGGCCCCCGGCACCGAGGGCGGGGTGACACGGCATTTGCCCGACGGCGAGACCCTGCCCATCTACGACGCCGCCATGCGCTACGCCGCCGATGGAGTGCCGCTCGTGATCCTGGCCGGCAAGGAGTACGGGTCGGGGTCGTCGCGGGACTGGGCCGCCAAGGGAACGACGCTCCTCGGTGTGCGGGCCGTCCTGGCCGAGAGCTTCGAGCGGATCCACCGCTCCAACCTCATCGGGATGGGGGTCCTGCCCCTCCAGTTCTCCGAGGGCGACTCGGTCGACTCGCTGGGCCTCACCGGGGAGGAGACGGTCACGGTGGCCGGCCTGGGCGGCGCCGACGCCAAGTCGCTCATCGGCCGGCGCCTGACGGTGGAGGCGGACGGGCACTCGTTCGAGGTGGTACTGCGCATCGATACGCCGATGGAGGCGGAGTACCTCCGCCACGGCGGGATCCTGCCCTACGTGCTGCGCCAGCACCTGGCGGCGACAGATTCGCGAGCCTAGGGGCATTTCCGGGCCTTGCCCGCTTTGCCGGTTGGCACAGGAGCCGACCGGGCGGACTGCGAAACATACGTCCGAGTTGGTCGGCGGTGGCGCCTCCCCCCAACTCGGTCTTCTCCGTTCTCCCTTCCGGCGTGCGGGGGGCCATCCGGTCTCCGGATGGCCCCCCGGCGCGTGTGCCGTCAGCCGGCGACGAGCGAGGCGATGCCCCACAGGGCGACGATGAACCCGATCAGCAGGTAGGTGACCGTGCGGGCCAGCGGCGCTTGCTGCAGGGTGTCCCCGTCGTCGGAGTCCGTCGCTTCGGCGGCGGTGGCGGGCGCCCGCCGGCGGACGAGGGCCATGAGGTTGCCGAGGAACAGTGCCGCGCCCATGGCCACGAGGAGCTCCCGCAGGACCTCGTCGTAGAAGCCCATCAGAACCGGATCTTCTCGCTCCAGGCCGCGACCTTGGCCTCGTCGCCGAACACCTCGAGCCCGTCGGGGCCGCGCCGGTTGTAGAGGAACAACTCGAGCGCCGAAGCGGGACCGCGCACGGCCACGTCGGCCTTGGCGTGCTCCCGGCGGACCGAGACACCCTGGGCGTGGAAGTTGACCAGCCACTCCCCCTCGACATCGGTGGTGTGGAAGTGGTAGCTCCCGCTCGGCGTCTTGAAGCTCTCGTCCTTGGTGCGGACAGGCAGGAAGTGGAGGAACTCGTCGATCCCGTCGGCGGCCAGCTCCGCCGGCTCCACGTGGCTCTCCAGCCCGGCGGCGGCTTCGGCGTCAGCCCGGTGCACGACGCTCTCGTGGGCCATCCGCCGGAACCAGAACTGCGCCGGGGCCGGACCGCCCACGAACCAGTTCCAGACCAGCGCGTCGGGATCGGCCCCCTCCAGGACGTGGAGCAGGTCCTCGGCGCCGGTCACGACCCACAGGAGCGGATCCTCGCCCTCGCCGATCTCCCCGAGCGTCTTTGGATGGATGAACTCCTTGGAGCCGGTCGCCACCAGCGCGCTCGCCCAACGGAAGACCCGACCCTGGTGGGTGGCCAGCCCGCCGACGTTCCAGTTCGGGCAGGTGGGAACCGGGGTGTCCAGGCCGACCCGGCGGGCGGCCTCCACGAAGAGGGCGGCGTTCTCCATCACCGCGTCGAGGTATTCGGAGGTGTCCATACCTGCAGGCTAATGGCCCTCTTCCCGACCCGCCGCTCGGCGGGCCCGGACCGCCGTGTCCTGGCGGTAGAAGTCACGTAGGACCCGGTACAGCTCCGGTTTGGCCGCCTCGAGTTCGAGGGGCAGGTCGAAGAAGGCCTCGGTGGCGACAGCGAAGAACTCGCCGGGATCCGTCCCCCCGTAGTCCCGCAGGGGCCATCCCTCCCCGACCCGGAGGAGGGCCAACTCGCCGGTGCAGACCTCGTACCAGCGGACGCCGTCCTCCCGGCGGTGGAGGGGCGGGGTCCCGTTGATCACGTCATCGAGCATGTCCAGCTTGTGGGCGAACTCGTGGAGGACGACGTCGTGGCCCCATTCCGGATGGCGGGCGTTGGCCCTCGCCTCGTCCCAGGCGATCAGGACGGGGCCGAAGTTGCTGTCGGCCAGGCCGAGGAGCGGGAACGGACCGTCCTCCATGGTGCCGGCGGGCCCGGGGCGGGGCTCGTGCGACATCACGGTCGAGGGGTGGACGACGATGGCCTGGACGGCCCGGTACCAGTCGAAGCCGAGCCCGAGGACGAGGAGGGCGGCCTGGGCGGCGATCACCGTGCGGATCTCGTCGGTGAGGGCGAACCCGTTGGCCGCCTCCCACCGCTTGCCCTCGACGATCGCCTCCATGAGGTCGCCGAGCCGCTCCCGCTCTTCGTCGTCGAGGAGCGCCCAGTGGGCCACGTTGCGCTCGACGATGTCCACCCAGTCATCGGGCAGCGTCGCCGCCGGACGGCGCCTCAGGAACCGCATCGTCGTTCGACCTCCCCCTGGCCGACGGCCCTTCGCCGTCGGGGGTGCAACGCCGGCACCGCCGGTTCTATTTCACGCTCACACCCGGGGAATGGGGCTAGGCCTTGCGGCTGGCCACGAAGACCGGGATCTCCCGGTCGGTCTTCTGCTGGTAGTCGGCGTAGGGGGGATAGGCGGCGACGGCCCGCTCCCACCAGGCGGCGCGCTCCTCGCCGGTCACCGGCCGCACCTGGGCCTCGAACGGCTCCGGGCCGTCCTGGATGGTGACCTCGTCGGGATGGGCCGTGAGGTTGTAGTACCAGACGGGGTGCTGGGGAGCGCCGCCCTTGGATGCCACCAGGGCGTACTCGCCGTTGTCCTCCACCCGCATCAGGGCGATCTTGCGGACGGCCCCGGACTTGTTGCCCCGCATGGTCACGATGATGACCGGTTGGCCGGTGTCGCGCAGGGTGTTGGCCTCGCGGCCACCCGAGCGCTC
>JAUZEX010000502.1 GCA_030838815.1 Actinomycetota bacterium | reverse complement strand
CCACTCCGGGCGTCGTGGTCGACCTCAAC
Source organism: Actinomycetota bacterium (assembly GCA_030838815.1). Lineage (GTDB taxonomy): Bacteria > Actinomycetota > Acidimicrobiia > IMCC26256 > BP-133 > BP-133. Next base: position 5,582 of record JAUZEX010000502.1, on the reverse strand, counting down.
GGGCTCGCCGCCCCGGGCAAGGTGGAATCCAACGGCCGTCCCGGACCGGCCGGCGCCGCGCTCCACGCCGTCGCTCTCGACGGCGGCCACCTCGTCGTGGGCGCCCTGACCCGCCAGCGCGTCCTGGAGCTCTCCCCAGCGGCGGCGGGCATCGGGGCGCTGGCCGATGGCGTGCCGTTGGTCGGGCACGTGGCGACCCGCAACCGGGGAACGGTCGGCGGCTCGATCGCCCACGCCGACCCGGCCGCCGAACTGCCCCTCGCTCTGGTCGCCCTCGGCGGCTCGGTCGTCGTCGAGGGTCCGGACGGGCGGCGGGAGATCCCGGCCGACGACCTCTTCGCCGGGTTCCTCACCACCTCCCTCCGACCCGGCGAGCTGGTCGTCGAAGTCCGCTTCCCGACGCCCCGGGCCCGAGACGGCAGCGCCCTTCTCGAGGTGGCGCAACGGCACGGGGACTTTCCGCTGGCCGCCGTGGCCGTGTCGCTGCTCCTCGACGGCGACGGCCGGGTCGGCGACGCCCGGGTGGCCGTCGGCGCCATCGCCGACCGGCCGCTCCTCCTCCCCGAGGCGGCCGAGGCCCTCGTCTCCGGCGCCGGCCCGGAAGAGGCCGGCCGGCTGGCGGCGACCCTGGTCGACCCCGGTGGCTCCCTCCACGCCCCCGCCGACTACCAGCGCCACCTGGTCTCCGTCCTCGTCGCCCGGGCCGTGACCCGCGCCCATCACCGTGCCGCCGCCCAAACCGCGGCCCCGACCCGCGCTCCCATCCCGAGCGCCGCCGCCGAAACCCCCGCCCCGACCCGACCTCCCATCCCGACGGGGGCCCGGCCCGTTCGCCCTGCGACCTCGGCCGACGCATCGGCACCGGCACCGGCACCGGAGGATCTGGGCACGGATCGTGCCGCTAGAGCGGCACGATCGGTTCCCAGATCCGCGGCGCCCGCCGGGAACGCGGCCGGGCCGCCGGGGTCACGGTGCACAGTCAACGGCCGGGCGGCGTCGCTCGACGGTGTTCCGGACCGGCGCCTGCTGTCGGACTTCCTCCGCCACGATCTCGGGCTGCGGGGCACGCACGTCGGGTGCGAGCACGGCGTGTGCGGCGCCTGCACCGTCCGGGTCGATGGCGCCGCCGTACGGTCGTGCCTTCTGCTCGCCCGCCAGGCCGACGGCGCCGCGATCGAAACGGTCGAAGGCCTGGCGGCCGACGACGAGGCCCGGACGCTCCACCCACTGCAGGAAGCCTTCCGGCGCCACTTCGCCCTCCAGTGCGGGATCTGCACCGCCGGCATCCTCATGGCCGCGGCCGAGCGCCTGGACGCTCCTGCCGATCCGCCCGACGAGGACGAGATCCGCCGCCTCCTCTCCGGCCATCTCTGCCGCTGCACCGGCTACGAGCCGATCGTCGCCGCCATCGCCGAGGTCGCGGCGGCCGAGCGGCCCGCGGTCTCCGGGGCCACGCCGTGAACCCCGTGCCGCACCGGCTCGCCGCGGCCGAGCGGCCCCCCGGTCCCCGAGGCAACGCCGTGAACCTCGTGCCGCACCGGCTCGCCGCGGGCGAGCGGCCCCCCGGCCCGGAGGCAACGCCGTGAACCTCGGTCAGCTCCTGGTGGCGGCGGCCGAACGCCATCCTGCCGCCGAAGCCGTCGTCGACGCCGGGGAGCGGCTGACGTACGCCGACCTCCTCGAGCGGGGCCGGGGCGTGGCGGGCGGCCTGGCGGGGCTCGGCGTCAAACCCGGCGAGCGGGTGGTGGGCGCCCTCCGGAACCGGGTCGAGACTGTCGTCCTGTACTGGGCCTGCCAGTGGCTCGGCGCCTGCTTCGTCCCGGTCAACTGGCGGCTCAAGCCGGACGAGATCCGTTACTGCGCAACGGATGCGGACGCCACGGTGTTCGTCGCCGAACCCCACCTCGCCGAGCAGGTCGGGGCCCGGCCAGCGGCCGAGCTGTCGGGCGGCGACCCCGCGCCCGGCCCGTCCGACGGTCGCGACGGCGAACCGTCGCTGATGCTCTACACCTCCGGCACCTCCGGGCGGCCGAAGGGCGTGCCCCGGTCGCAGCGGGCGGAGTGGTCCGCCGCGCTGGCCCACGTGATCCAGTGCCGCTACCAGCCGGGCGAACGGACGCTCGGCGTCATGCCGCTCTACCACACCATGGCGGTGCGATCGCTGCTGGCCATGCACGCCGTCGGCGGCTGCTTCGTGGTCCGGTCGGAATTCAACGCCGCCGAGGCGATCGAGGTCATCGCCTCGGAGCGGGTCAGCGCCCTGTACCTCGCGCCGACGCTGTACCACGACCTCGTCGAAGCGCTGGCTGACGGCGCCCGGGACGGGCTCCCCGTCCCCCGCCTGGCCTACGCCGGCGCCCCGATGAGCGCCACCCTCGTCGAGCGCTGCACCGCCGCTTTCGCCCCCGAGGTCTTCGTCAACCACTACGGCTCCACCGAGATCTACACGTTCGCCGTCCACGGCGAGCAGCGGGCCAAGCCGGGCTGCGCCGGGCGTCCCGGGGTCCACGGCCGCCTCCGGCTGGAGCCCCTCACCGCTGACCCGGGCGCCGGCGCAGGCGATTCCGACCAGGACGACGGGAACGCTGTCGGCGAAATCCTGGCCGCCCTCGACTCCGACGAGGCGTTCACCGGTTACTGGAACCGGCCCGACGCCGACGCCCGGGCCCTCACCCCCGACGGCTGGTACCGCACCGGCGACCTCGGCCGCCTGGACGCCGACGGCGACCTGTGGGTCGTCGGCCGGGCCGACGACATGGTCATCTCCGGCGGGGAGAACATCCACCCCACCGAAGTGGAGGACACCCTCGTGGCCCACCCGGCCGTGATCGAGGCGGCGGTGATCGGACGGGCCGACCCGCGGCTCGGGCAGCGGGTCACGGCCTTCGTCGTCACCCGGGAGGAGATCGAATCCTCCGTCCTCGACGGCTGGTGCCGCCGATCGGCCCTGGCCGACTTCAAACGCCCCCGGGAATATCGCTTCGTCGAAACGCTCCCGAAGTCGCCGTCCGGAAAGCTTCTCCGGCGGCTCCTGCGCGAGGATCCCGGACCATGACATCAGGGACACCCCGGACGCCGGGGACTTCCGAGACCTACGACGGCTTCCACGTCGAGCGCGACGCCGAGACCGGCATCGCCACCATCACCCTCGACGTCCCCGAGAAGATGAACCGGATCAGCATGGCCGCCCGCGACCAGCTGGCCGGCGTGTTCGGCGACCTCGGCGCCGACGACGGCGTGCGGGTCATCGTCGTCGGCGGCGCGGGTGAGAAGGCCTTCACCGCCGGAGGCGACATCCCCGGCTTCATGGCCCGCACCCCCGAGGAGCTCTCCCACCTGGCCAAGAACGTCGGGGCCGCCGAGCGGTGCCCGAAGCCGGTGGTGGCCAAGCTCCACGGCTTCACCTTCGGGGTGGGCCTCGAGCTGGCCCTGGCCTGCGACCTGCGGGTGGCCGCCTACGACACCGTGCTGGGCCTGCCCGAGATCACCCTCGGGATGATTCCCGGCAGCGGCGGGACCCAGCGGCTCGCCCATCTGGTGGGCCTGTCCCGGGCCAAGGACGCCATCCTCCGGGGCCGGCGGATCGAGGCCGGCGAGGCGCTCGACTGGGGGCTGGTGGCCGAGGTGGTGCCCCTCGACCAGCTCGACCACCGCACGACCGAGATCGCCCTCGAGCTGGCGGCCAAGGCGCCGCTGGCCCTCAAGGTGGCGAAGCGCGTGCTCAACCTGGCCTATGACGCGCCGCTCCACGTCGGCCTGGAGCTGGAGGGCTTGGCCTACGGCCTGCTCCGGTCGACGGACGACTTCGCCGAAGGCGTGGCCGCCTTCGCCGACCGCCGCCCCCCGAAGTACACCGGGAGCTAGGGATGCCTCCCGGGAGGCAGGTGAAGCCCCCTAGCGAATCGGCCCGTCCCGCCCGCGGGCGAACCGGAAGACGGGGTGGTCGTCGAAGTAGTCCCGGAAGTGGATGTTGTCGACCCTGAGCCAGTGCACGCCGTTGAAGGCCTGGCTGAGGCCCACCGACAGGATCACGGGCTCGCCGCTCTGCACCCGGCGGCGGATGACCTTCCACAGCGAGTCGATCGGCACGCCCTTCTCGTCCCGGAGGCGGTGATCGTGGACGTTGAGGTCGAGCGACCCGAGCCGGAGGTCGTCGAGCCCCATCCGGAGCTGACCGCCCCGCCGGAACAGCTCGGCCGGGCCCGGGCAGCGCAGCACCCCGAGCGACGCCTTGCCCCGCCCGGCCGGCACGGACGCCGAGCCGGAGGGAGACACCGTGAGTTCCTCGCCGTAGATCGACGGCAGGTGGTCGTGGCCGAGGGTCTCGAGCAGCGACCAGAACTGGCCGTCGGAAAGCCGCCCGAGCGGGGTGACATTCTCCTCCTCGACGTCCCGCTCCTCCACCAGCGGCGGCGTTCCCCGGCGGCGGGAGAAGCCGAGGTCGACGGCCTCCCCGATGCCGAACGGTCCGCCGCCCCGGGCGGTCGCCGCCGTGTCCCAGGCCGAGCCCCGCCGCGGCGCGATGTGGTCGTGGTTGGTGTCGATGCCGGCCACGACCACCGACCCGTCATCCAGGCGGGCCACGTGGTCCACCACGATCGTCTGCTGGGCGGTCATCTGAACGACAGGCTACGGAGCCGCTGCCGACCGCCTACGGATGGGCACGATTCGGGCAATCGTGACCACCCAACGTGAGATTTCTGCTCAAGTTGGGAATGAAGGCAACCGATTCCAGATCTGGAGGCGCGCGATTTCGCTCGCGTTGCCCGCAACCTCCTGGGGAGGGGAAGGGAGAGCATGGACCCCCACCCCGATGGTGTGACCACCGACGATTGGGCGCTCGTGACGGCGGCGCGCGCCGGCGATCGCCTGGCTTTCGGCCTGCTCTATCTGCGCCACCACGCCGCGGCATGGCGGATGGCCTGCGTCTCCTCCCGGTTCTCGCCCGACGCCGAACTGGCCGTCATCGAGGGTTTCACCCGGATCTTCTCGGCCCTTCCGGCGGAAACTGAGCCGCTGGCGTCGGCCAGCGTGAGCTTCCGCCCCTATGTCCTGGCCTGCGTCCGCCAGTCCGCGCTCGACCGGGCCCGCGCCGCCGGCCGGGAGGAGACCGGCGACGAGGCCCCGGCGGCCCTGGCCGGGCTCGGGCCGGACGGGGAGGTCGTGCTCTCCTCGCTGGAGCACCATGTCGCCCGCGCCGCCCTCGCCACCCTGCCGGAGCGGTGGCGAGCCGCCCTGTGGCTGACCGACGTCGAGGCCCTCACCCCGGCCGAGGTCGGCGGAATCCTCCTCGGCCCGACGCCGGAGCTCGCCGCGCTCGCCTCCGACGCCCGGGTCCGGATCCACTCCGCCCAGGAATCGGCGCTCGACCGCCAGGAGGTCAGGGCCGGGTGCCGGTACACCGTCGACCGTCTCGACTCCTACCAGGCCGGGGGCCTCGATCCGGCCGAGGGGCTCGACGTGCGGTCGCACCTGGAGGCCTGCCCTCCATGCCGCATGCGCCAGGGCGAGCTCGCCAACGCTCCTGCCGCCCTGGCCGCCGCCGTCCCGGCCGCCCCCCGCCACGGCGGCGTGGCCCAGCC
>JAUZEX010000936.1 GCA_030838815.1 Actinomycetota bacterium | reverse complement strand
TCCACGAGGTCACGTCGCCCCAGGCGTTCGACGGGCTGCGCCTGGCCGGCCGCACGGTCCGCCGCCCCGACCTGACGCTGGCCACGATGGACCACAACGTCCCGACCACCGACATCGACCAGCCGGTGGCCGACCAGGTCTCGGCCCGGCAGATGGACGCCCTGGCCCGCAACTGCGCCGAGTTCGGCATTCGCCTCTACCCCATGGGCGACGCCAACCAGGGCATCGTCCACGTGATCGGCCCCCAGCTCGGCCTGACCCAGCCCGGTCTGACGATCGTCTGCGGCGACAGCCACACCTCCACCCACGGCGCCTTCGGCGCGCTGGCCTTCGGGATCGGCACCAGCGAGGTGGAGCACGTGCTGGCCACCCAGACGCTGCCCCAGGGCCGGCCGGGCACGATGGCCATCACCGTCGACGGCGAGCTGCCCCCCGGCGTGACGGCCAAGGACGTCATCCTCGGGATCATCGGCCGCATCGGTACCAGCGGCGGGGTCGGATCCGTCATCGAATACCGGGGCTCGGCCATCCGGGCCCTGTCGATGGAAGGACGGATGACCGTCTGCAACATGTCGATCGAGGCCGGGGCCCGGGCGGGGATGATCGCCCCTGACGACACGACCTTCGCCTATCTCGAGGGCCGGCCGCATGCTCCCAAGGGCAAGGCCTGGGAAGCCGCCCTCGACGCCTGGCGGGCGCTGACCACCGACGAGGGCGCCGCCTTCGACAAGGAGATCGTGATCGAAGCGGCCGCCTTGCGGCCCTACGTCAGCTGGGGCACCAACCCCGGGCAGGTCGTCGGCCTCGACGAGACGGTGCCCGACCCCGATTCCTTCGCCGAGCCGAACGCCCGCAACGCCGCCGCCCGGGCCCTGCAGTACATGGGGCTCACCGCCGGCACGCCGATCCGTGACATCCCCGTCGACACCGTCTTCCTCGGCTCCTGCACCAACGGGCGCCTGGAGGACCTCCGGGCCGCGGCGGACGTGCTGCGGGGCCGTCACGTGGCCGCCGGTGTCCGGGCCCTGGTCGTGCCCGGCTCCATGCAGGTCAAGGCGGCCGCCGAGGCCGAAGGGCTCGACGAGGTGTTCAGCAGTGCCGGGTTCGAGTGGCGGGAGGCGGGATGCTCGATGTGTCTCGGCATGAATCCCGACACGCTGTCCCCCGGCGAGCGCAGCGCCTCCACCTCCAACCGCAACTTCGAGGGCCGGCAGGGGCCGGGCGGGCGCACCCACCTCGTCTCGCCCGCCGTGGCCGCCGCCACCGCCGTCACCGGGCGCTTCACGACCCCATCCGATCTCGGCCCGGCCGACCTGTAAGCCCGAGGAGCGCACCCATGGACGCCGTTACCAAGGTCACCGGCCGGGCCGTCCCCCTCGACCGGGCCGACGTCGACACCGATCAGATCATCCCCGCCTCCTGGCTCAAGCGCATCGAGCGGACGGGTTTCGGCGAAGGGCTGTTCTCCGCCTGGCGGGCCGATCCGGGCTTCGTCCTCAACCGCCCGGAGTACGCCGGCGCCCGGGTGCTGGTGGCGGGGCCCAACTTCGGGTCCGGCTCCTCCCGGGAGCACGCCGCCTGGGCGTTGCAGGACTACGGCTTCGCCGCCGTCATCTCCCCCCGCTTCGCCGACATCTTCCGGGGCAACTCCCTCAAGATCGGGCTCCTGCCCGTGGAGCTGCCGGTTGAGACGGTGGAGCAGCTGATGGCGGCCGTCGACGCCGATCCCACGGTTGAGGTCACCGTCGATCTCGAGTCCCGCACGGTCTCCGCCCCCGCCGCCGGCGTGGAGGCCCGCTTCGAGATCGACGACTTCACGCGCTACCGGCTGATGAACGGCTTGGACGACATCGGCCTCACACTCCAGCACGCAGACGGGATCGCCGCCTTTGAGGCCCGCCGCCCGCGTTACCTTCCCTCGGTGGGTTCGGCGCCGGCCGGGTTGTCGCTCACGGACGGCTAGCCGGACGGTCTTTAGGCGGACGGGCCCGGAGAGGACGATCTCCGCAGGGGGTTCGACGGGCCGCAATTCCGGCGACCGGGCCGCATCACCGTCTTCCTGGCATAGCTGTCGGCGGGCCGCGGCGTGTCAAAGGGTGCAGAGCTGACGCGGTCGAATCGGAGAGCGCTGGGCAAGGCTGCCGTCTGCAGCCGCGGCCCAGCGGATTCTGTCCTCCCGTCTCGCCCCCGCGACTTCAGTCCTCGTTTGCAAGGAGCTTTCCGTGTTCAAGCCCTCCCCTCGCGCCCTGTGGGTGGCCTCCGCCTTCACGATCGGCGCCGTCTGCTTCGCTCCCGCCGCCTCCGCCGGCCTCCTCGGTTCCGGTAGTGGCAGCGGCGCCCTGCCCGTGTCGGGCCTCTCCGGCATCACCGGCGCCCTCCCCCTCTCCGGCGACCTGCTCGCTCCCGTCCAGAGCGTCCTCGCCGGCGGCCTGCCCGGCGCCGGGCTCCTCAACGCCGGCCTCCTCGGCAGCAATCTGCCGCTGGTGAACACCCTGCCCGTCCTCGGTGGCGCCGGCCTGCCCGGCGTCGGCGGGACGGACAGTTCCGGTGGCCAGCTGGTCGACGGCGTCTTCGAGGCCGTCGGTGGCACCACCCTCGCCTGCGGTGCCGCCGTCCCGCAGCTGCTGCAGTCCTTCGCCGGCGGGGTCGCCGGGTCCCTCTGCGAGTTCAACCCCTTCGACGGGGGCATCGTCGGGCTCCTCAGCTCCCTGTAGGAGATCGGCGCTCATCCTGGCCGGTGGACCGGCGCCCGGCGACGCCGGTCCACCCGCACCAAACCCCGACCGGTGCGGACAGAACCCGGCGGCCTAGACTCGCCCGCCATGGTTCGACTGCTGCGCAGGGCTCTCCGCATCGGCCTGCTCGCCGGGGTCGGCGCGGGGATCCTCAAAGTCGTGCGGGGCCGCAAGGCCCACGACCCCTGGGCCGACTCCTGGGTCTCGACCGGTGCTCCCGGCGCCACCCGCCCGTCCGCCGCTCCGGTACCCGCCGCCCCGAAGCCCCCCGCTCCCGTCGCCACCGCCTCGGCTGACGTCGCCGTGCCCCCGCCGGCCGCCCCGAAGCCGCCGGCCCCGAAGTCCTCGGGCCCGGCCGACGTCGCCGTTCCTCCCCCCGCCACCCCGGCGCCGCCCGCTCCGGAGGCGCCCGCGCCGCAACCGGCCGCACCTGACGCCACCGCGGGCCAGGGCGGCGGTGAGACGGGTGGCGAAGACGCCGGGGAGCCCGCCCCGAAGGCCTCCGCCAGCCGGGCGTCCAAGCCGTCGCGCACCGGGCCGGCCCGGCGCTCCCCCACCGGCAAGGCCGAAGAACCGCCCGGCGAACGGGTGTGGGTGACGGCCAGCGACGGCGTCTGCCCCCAGTCCCACCCGGTGAAAGCCAAGCTGTCGAGCAAGATCTTCCATCTGCCCGGGTCCCGCAATTACAGCCGTACGCAGGCCGACCGCTGCTATCCCGACGAGGCCTCGGCCCAGGCCGACGGGCTGCGCCCGGCCCTCCGTTAGCGGGCCCGCCCTTGACGGATCGGCGATTGTGCCTCACGATCAACGGGATGCCGTCTCTCCTCCTGACCTCCGGACTGCTCCTTACGTAGGGCGGGCGCCCCGATATCGGCGCTCGCCTCTCGCCTCCTGCCCTTCCGGCAGGGGGTTTTTTATTGCTCGTGAAACGGAAGGACGAAGCCATGCCCCCGCAGCCGACGAACCCCCAGAAGATGCCGTTCGAGAAGTACCGCCCGTTCCTCCCCCTCGTGCTGGAAGACCGCACCTGGCCGGACAAGCGGATCGAGAAGGCTCCCCTCTGGTGCTCCGTCGACCTCCGGGACGGCAACCAGGCCCTCATCGAACCCATGGACCCCGTCCGCAAGCGGCGCATGTTCGAAACCGTGGTGAAGATGGGCTTCAAGGAGATCGAGGTCGGTTTCCCCTCGGCCAGCCAGCCCGACTTCGACTTCGTCCGCCAGCTGGTGGAGGAGGACCTCATCCCCGACGACGTCACCATCCAGGTCCTCACCCAGTGCCGCACCGAGCTCATCGAGCGGACCTACGAGAGCCTCAAGGGCTGCCGCCGGGCCATCGTCCACTTCTACAACTCGACGTCGATCCTCCAGCGCCGCGTCGTGTTCGGCCTCGACAAGGCCGGCATCGCCCAGATCGCCGTCGACGCGGCCAAGCTCTGCCGCAAGCTGGAGCAGACCATGGGCGACTCCGTCATCCTCTACGAGTACAGCCCGGAGAGCTTCACTGGCACCGAGATCGACTACGCCATCGAGATCTGCGCCGCCGTCACCGACGCCATCGAACCGACCGACGAGCGCAAGCTGATCCTCAACCTGCCGGCCACGGTGGAGATGTACACGCCCAACGTCTACGGCGACGTCATCGAGTACTTCCACCGCAACGTGCCGAACCGGAACAAGATCGTCCTGTCGCTCCACCCCCACAACGACCGGGGCTGCGCCGTGGCCGCGGCCGAGTTCGGCGTGATGGCCGGCGCCGACCGCGTCGAGGGCACCCTGTTCGGCAACGGCGAACGGACCGGAAACGTCGACGTCGTCACGATCGCCATGAACCTCTTCGCCCAGGGCGTCGACCCCGAGCTCGACATCTCCGACATCGACGCCCTGCGCCGGGTGGCCGAGTACTGCAACCGCCTCCCCGTGCATCCCCGCCACCCCTACGTCGGTGAGCTCGTCTACACCGCATTCTCGGGAAGCCACCAGGACGCCATCAAGAAGGGCCTCGACGCCCTGCGCCGCACCGCCGAGTACTGCAACCGCCTGCCGGTGCACCCCCGCCATCCCTACGTGGGCGACCTCGTCTACACCGCGTTCTCGGGCTCGCACCAGGACGCGATCAAGAAGGGGCTGGCCGCACTGCAGGAGGACGCCACTTCGGCTGGCAAGTCTGTCGATGAGTTCACCTGGGGCGTGCCCTACCTGC